>JAPOLW010000271.1 GCA_029976905.1 bacterium
GCGGCGGCGCCTACACGTCTCCCGCAACTCGATCCCGCGGCGGCGCCTACACGTCTCCCGCAACTCGATCCCGCGGCATCGTCGCTCTTCAGTCCGGGCAGAAGAAATCCAGTGTTCCCTGGTACATCTCGTCCTGCGTCGTGATGCCCCCCTTGATGTCGCAGCCGTCGCAAAAACCGTCGCCCGCGCCAGGACTGCTGTCGCAGGCCGCATCGTTGCCCTCGAGATTACCGATGCCGTCGTCGCAATCGATCGCCCGGCGGTCGACCCCCTCGTTGACACAGCGGTAAGGCTCACAACCGCCTTCGCCCCCGAAGAAGCTGTAGGGACGCGTCGACGAACGGCTCATCCGATCCACGTCGATATTGCCGTCCTCGTCGATTCCGTTGCGGTAATGGGTGCAGAATCGGAAGGTACGCGTGGTCGGATCGGGGTCTGAATACTCGATCGGCACGTCCAACATGAGGTTCTGCGGATCGTTGTAGAGGCGCGAGTCGTAGAAGACGACTCCCTTCGAATCCGTCCACCAGGCGCGCGCTCCAAGTCGATGGTTGTGGGAACTTGCGCCCGTCAGGAAGCATCCCTGCGGCAACTCGACGTCGGTGCACAAGGTGTTTTCCGTGTACGCAGCAGCGCCCTCCCGAGACAGACGGCCGATCCCGAAATTTCCGAGCCCAGAAGTGCCGTCGGTCGTCAAACGCTGCCGCGGCCAGCGACGATCATTGGCGAACTCGAAATTGACCTGCGCTGCAACCTCTGCCTCCTTCGTCGTCAGATTGAACGCGTGAAGGTTCCAGGCGAGGACCGTTCGGCAGGGGGCGATCGAATAGACGCCCTGATAATTCCTGGAGTAGAAATGCGGTTGCTGGGTGCCCGAGAAGGTCGCGAGGGTATTTCCGTTCGCCGGACCGTAGCCGATGCAGGCGGTCGAATCCTCCATCGGCGTTGCGCATCGACCTTCCCCGCAGAATCCGCTGTCCTTCGGGTCACAGGCCTGGCCGTCGCGTGCGCCCGACCGGCATTTCCAGTCGCTGAACTCGGATGGGTCGACAAACTGCCCGCTGAACTGCGCTGCGGGCATCTGCATGAGCAGATGATGGCTAAACGGGGTCAGGCGGATCTCGAGCGTGTCGTAAAAGAAGAATCCACCACCCGGCACGAGGTATTCCTCCGGGATCTGGGCGCAGAAGTCTTCGTAGACGGCGATGCATGTCTCGGACTCCCCGGCCGGCCCGAGGATCGCGAGCGGCATCGTGATCTGCCTCCCCTCGGATTCGCCCGGCGCATCGAGGGGTTCGATCGTGAACGGCTCCGGATCGGCAAGACACGCATCGGTGACGACCTCGTCGGTGCCCTGCACCATGACGCCGTCGGGAGGCGCCGCGTTGTAGATCCAAAAGCGAATGATGTCGGCTTCCGGTTCCGTCAGCCCTCCGCCCGGAGGCATCGAACCTCCTGAAATTACGACGGAATCGTCAAACGACTTGATGATTTTCGAGTACAGGTAGCTTCGCTCGGTATCCCCTGGGTAGACGAGCGGAAAATCGGATTGGTTCGAAGGCCTTTCGAAAATATTCGCGTAGGACTTCCCCTCGCTCAGGTCGAGGCCCGCCGACGGATTCACTGCGCCATGGCATTGCACGCAGCGGTCGGTGAAGACCTTTTGCACGACCTCGAAGGTGGAGTCGTATTCCACCGCACATTCAGGTCCAGCGGGCTCCGGCGTGGGCGCCGGCGCAGGCTCGCTGCAGCTCCCCGACCCGGAACAGTCGGAGCCGCCCGAGCTACCCGAGCCTCCGCAGCCCGCAACCAGAAGGGCCGAAAGAATCGTTCCAAAGATAGCCTTCATCGGTGGCGTGTTCATCATCGCGACATTCCCTCCGTTCCGTCGTTGGCACAGCTGTAGTCATAGCAGGCGCCAACCGTACTCGCTTCCCTTTTCGAGCGCCCCCGAGGGCAGGGACGCAAGCCGCGGATTTGCTGGTTGGAGTTGCAGTTTTCGACCGCCTCCCTGGAAGGGTTCTGCGCCTGGACCGCGCGAGCCCTATGGCGTCGGCCACCTCGGGGCGACCGGGGGAAGGCCGGCCCGCGGGTCCCCCCATCCTCGTTCGAATCCGCGCCCCTGCCTAAATCGTCGGACACCCGTTCGAACAAAGACACAGAACCTCATCCGGTTCGATGGCTCCCACGAAAAGCGAAACTCGTCACCCCAGCTGTCGAGAAAGTACGGTTGACCTTCGCGGTCCGACAAGTCCAACAAAAGTGCATTGACATCGCGGCAGCGGCCGACGTATCGCCGTAGCTGGACTATGAAGAGCCTTGCTATGCCATCATCCCGGATACCACACCCCAGCGAGCGCTTTGGCTTCTACGCCTTGGCGATTCTGCTAGCCATCGGTGCACCCCTCTTTGCGGCCGACAGCGCTCACGCCGACGCATGCGGCAATGGCATCGTGGACGCACAGGAGTGCGACCCTGCGGAGGTCACCTGCCCGGGCTACGAGAACGGCTCGGGTGGCTGTCTGACATTTACCAACGGCGACCCGAACCTTGGCGCGTGCAGCGGAGGCGACGCCTGCTTCTACGCCTTCACCTGCTGCAAGTTCAACTGTCAGTTCCCTGGAGGTGGCGGTGCGTGCAGCGACGGTAACGATTGCACGGAGGGGGAAACCTGCGACAACGTCGGCGTTTGCGGTGGAACCGGCGGTGGCGGTAGTTCTGGCACGTTTGCTGCGGCAGGAACATCTTGCGGAAGCGCCACCGTCACCACGTGCGATACGCAGGACACGTGCGACTCCAGCGGCAACTGCCTCCCCAACTACGCACCGACCACCGTCGAATGCCGGGCGGGCAATGCGTGCGACATCGCGGAGTATTGCGACGGCGCCGGCACTTGCCCGGCCGATGGCCTGGCGCCCAGCACCTTCGAATGTCGCGCGGCCACGGATGCCTGCGACGCGCCCGAGTTCTGTACGGGTAGCGATGCGACGTGCCCGGGCGACGTCCTGTACCCGAGCACCGTCGAATGCCGCAGCGCGACCGAGTCCTGCGACACCGCCGAGTTCTGTACGGGGAGTTCGGCGAGCTGCCCCACGGATCAGTTCCAGCCCACCAGTATCGAATGCCGAAGCGCGGCGGGTCCGTGCGACTCCCCCGAGTTCTGTACCGGCGCTGGCCCATCGTGCCCCGCCGACTCCTTCCTGTCGACCACGGTCGAGTGCCGTAATGCGACCGAGCCCTGCGACGTCGCAGAGTTCTGTACGGGTGCCGGCGCCGCTTGTCCGGGCGATTCCTTTGCACCAACCACGACCGAGTGTCGCGGTGCGACCGAAGCCTGTGACGTCCCTGAGTTCTGCACAGGAAGTGCCGCCGCGTGCCCCGCCGATTCCTTCGCATCGACGACGGTAGAGTGCCGGGCGGCAACCCAGGACTGCGACCTCGCCGAGTTCTGCACCGGCGCCAGCGCCCTCTGCCCGGCCGATGTGCTCAAGCCCAGCACGGCCGAGTGCCGGCCGGCCAACGAGCCGTGCGACGTCAACGAGTTCTGCACGGGTTCTTCTCCGACGTGCCCCACCGACGGCTTCCATCCCACGAACGTCGAATGCCGCGGCGCCGCCGATGCCTGCGACACGGCCGAATTCTGCACCGGCACCGGCGCCACGTGTCCAACGGATACGTTCCAGCCAAGCACCGTCGAGTGCCGCGCGTCTGCAGGAGACTGCGACACCGCCGAGTTCTGTACGGGAAGCAACGCGACCTGTCCCACGGACTCGTTCCAGCCCACGAATGTCGAGTGCCGCAACGCGACCGAGCCCTGCGACACCGCCGAGTTCTGCACGGGCACCGGAGCCAACTGCCCGGCCGATTCCTTTGCACCCACCACCACGGAATGTCGGGCCGCAACCGAGCCGTGTGACGTCGCCGAGTTCTGTACAGGACTCGCGGCGACTTGCCCGGGCGATTCCTTTGCGCCCACGACCACCGAGTGTCGGGCCGCAAACGAGGACTGCGACGGACCTGAATTCTGCACCGGCACTGGCCCGGCCTGCCCCGCCGACATCGTAGCGCCGAGCACCACCGAATGTCGGCCTGCCGCGGGAGCCTGCGACATCCCCGAATTCTGCACAGGCGTCTCGGCTGGTTGCCCCGGGGACGTCTTCGAGCCGTCCTCCATCGAATGCAGGGCCTCGAATGGCCCCTGCGACATCGGGGAGTTCTGCCCCGGCGGCGCCGCCGCCTGCCCGGCCGACAGCTTCGTGGATTCGACCACGGAGTGCCGGGGCGCGGCCGGCGAGTGCGACGTCGCCGAGAACTGCACCGGCACCTCCGCTCCTTGCCCGCCCGACGCCTTCCGCCCCGCCGACACGGCCTGTGGCGACCCCCTGAACGACACCTGCGACGGGGCAGACACCTGCGACGGGTCCGGCACGTGCGACACCAACCTCGCTCCCTCCGGCACGCCCGCCGACATCCTCTGCTCGGACGGGATCGGCTGCACCTTCGACGAGTGCGACGGTGCGGGAGGCTGTCAGAACCCCGACAAACCGAATGGCTCCGCCTGTGACGACAACGATCCGTGCACCATCGCTGGTGAATGCAACGGTTCCACCTGCGAACCCGTGCGGGCCTCGCTCGTGGCCACCGGCCGTAAGGTGACGATCGGCCGTCAGGCGAACATGGATGCCAATCTGCTCATGGATAACGACTTCGGGAAGATGTCGATCGGCGGTGGCTCGACGTTCGCGGACGGCACCCTGATCGCCGCCCCAAGCCTCTCGATCCGCCGCAAGACGAGTGTCTTCGACATTGAGAGCACCGATCTGAAGAACAAGGGCACGGTGCGCGGCACCGAGTCCGGCTTCGCACCGAGCGGGGCCAGTGCCTACTGCCAGGTTCCCGCCATGTCCTGCGGTGGCCAGACGGTGCTCGTCGCTCCCACCGGGAGTGAAACGCTCTCGCCAGGATCCTACGATACGGTGCGCGTGTTCACCGACGGCACCCTCGAACTCGAGGAAGGCACCTACGAGTTCTGCAGCCTGATCCTCTCGGCTCGCACCACGCTCCGGATCATCCCCGGAGCAAGTGAGCCGATCCTCAACGTGGCCAATCGCTTCCGCTTGTCCAAGCAGGCCGTTATCGAGGTCGCTCCGGGCGCGGCCACACCAACGATCAACACGGCCACGAAGACTACGATCGGCCGCGACACCGTCACAACCGCGCACCTCGTCGTGAACGGCAAGCTCCGGTTCGGGAAGCGCTCCGTATTCGATGGAACCGCTTGCGCCGACCAGATCTCCGGATTCCGCGAGTCGACCGTCACCTGCACGCCCTGAGCGCGTCGGGGTCGATGGGCCACGGCCGGCCCTCGACCCCGACGGCGACGTTTCTGCCGAGCGACTGCGCAGAAGCTTCGGGCGTGCGAACGGTGGTGCCCTGCGACAGGCTCTGATATCCACAGGGTTCCTCGTTGGAGAGGAGCCTCCATGGAAGGACCGACCGCCCACGATGCGCACGTTCGCTTCGAACAGGTTCGCATGCAGTACGATGCCCGGGTCGTCCTCGACGGTCTCACCTGCGGATTCCCACGCGGACGCATCTCGGTTCTCCTCGGGGGCAGCGGTTCGGGCAAGAGCACTCTGCTGCGCCTGATCGGCGGTCTCATCCGTCCTGTCTCCGGCCGGATCTACGTCGGGGAAACCGACGTCACGAAGGCGAGCGAGGCGGACCTCT
>JAPOLW010000272.1 GCA_029976905.1 bacterium
GCAACGCACTGGGGAAGGCGCCGTCGATCACGCTCAGATCGGAGTGACACAGACCACAGTGACACACACGCACCCGCACCTGGCCGGGGCCCGGCCCGCGAATCTCGAGATCGTCGCGCAGGACGAGTCCCTTCCCCTGTTCTTCGAGTACGGCGGCTTTCATGAGAGCTCTCCGGGTGGGACGGACACCCGGTGCGCCCGTCGGTGCCCCTCTTTCGACATGCCCGGCGCCAACGTGCAATGCTCGAATCATGATCGATGCCGCCCGCTACGAGAAACTCGGCGTCTTCTACCTCGGACAACCAGTCTCTCCCGAAACCGGAGAAGCCACCCCGGAACCCTTTCTGTACGACGCGAGGGATCTGACCACGCACGCCTTTTGCGTGGGCATGACGGGCAGCGGCAAGACCGGCCTCTGCGTGACCCTGCTCGAAGAGGCGGCGCTCGACGGAATTCCGGCCATCGTGATCGACCCCAAGGGCGATCTCGGAAACCTCCTGCTGACCTTTCCCGACCTGCGGGCAGAGGATTTCGAGCCCTGGATCGACGAAGCGGCGGCCGCGCGGAGCGGCCGTTCCCCCGGGGAGGAAGCCGCCTGGACGGCGGATCTATGGAAGAAGGGATTGGCCGCCTCGGGGCAGGATGGCGCGCGCATCGGCCGCTTCCGCTCCGCCGTGCAGACCGCACTCTACACCCCGGGGAGCCGCACCGGCCGGCCCATTCGCGTTCTCGGCTCACTCGACGCACCCTCGCAAGCGGTCCTCGACGATCCAGACGCGCTGCGCGATCGCATCGTCGGCACGGCGTCGAGTCTGTTGACGCTGCTCGATGTCGAGGCCGACCCCGTGAAGAGCCCCGCGCACATCCTTCTTTCGCGTCTCCTCGAGGACGCGTGGCGTTCGGGGCCGACGCTGACGCTCGCCGAGCTGATCGGGCGGGTCCAGAACCCGCCCTTCGATCGGGTCGGCGCGCTCGACCTGGACTCCTTCTACCCCTCCCGGGAACGCCGCGAGTTGGCCATGCGCCTGAACAATCTGCTGGCTTCGCCCGGCTTCGAGGCGTGGATGGAGGGCGAGCCGCTCGAGGCTTCCCGACTCCTCTACACCCCCGACGGCAAACCCCGGCTGAGCATTCTCTCGATCGCGCATCTTTCCGATCGCGAACGGATGTTCTTCGTGACGCTCGTGTTGGGTGAAATCGTGTCCTGGATGCGCAGCCAGGAGGGAACGGGAAGCCTGCGCGCCCTGCTCTTCATGGACGAGGTCTTCGGCTTCTTCCCGCCTCTGGGAAACCCACCGGCCAAGCCCCTCATGCTCACCCTCCTCAAGCAGGCACGCGCCTACGGACTCGGCGTCGTCCTTGCGACGCAGAATCCGGTGGACATCGATTACAAAGGGCTCTCCAACTGCGGCACCTGGTTCCTGGGCCGGCTGCAGACCGAGCGCGACAAGGGACGCGTCCTCGAAGGACTCGAAGGGGCGTCGTCGACGGGCTTCGATCGCGCGCGGATCGACCGACTGCTCTCGTCGCTCGGCAAGCGTGTCTTCCTCATGAACAACGTCCACGACGACGGACCGGCTCTCTTCGAGACCCGCTGGGCGCTCTCGTATCTGCGCGGCCCCCTGCAACGCGAGGAGATCCGACGGCTCGCCCCGCCGGCCGAGGCCGACACCCCCGAGCCCGGCCAGGAGGAGCCCGCGGCGCGACGCCCCTCGCCGTCCTTGCGCCCCTCGCGGCCCGCGACCCACCGCCCCCCACTCCCCGAGGAGGCCCGCGAGGGCTTTCTCCTTCCCGTCGGCACACCGGCGCCGACCGACGCACGCTACGAGGCAGGACTCTTCGCGGAGGCCTCGGTGCATTACGTTCGGCGCGGCGGCACCGTCGATCATTGGGAAAACGTCCGCGTCTATACGCCACTCCCCGCGGATCTGCGCGGCTCGCCGTGGGGAGAGGCGACCGAGACCGTCGACGACAGCCTCGCCCCGGTCGGACCGGCCGACGTCGAACTCGACGCCGCTCTTTTCGAGGAAGCACCCGCGGTCGTGACGAATCCGAAGTGGTACCCGCGCTGGCAGAAGATGCTGATCTCCCATCTCTACCGGGAGCACCCCTTGCGTCTGTGGACGAGCCCCGGAACGAAGGCACTCTCCCACCCCGGGGAAACGCGCGCGGAGTTCGCCGCCCGCGTCCGTCTGCGGCTGCGCGAGCAGGCCGACGCCCAAAAAGAGCGAATCGAGAAGCGTTACCGGACGCGGATCGAGCGACTCCATGCGCGTCGTCAGCGCGCCGAAGCGCGCATCGAGCGCGAGCAATCCCAATACGAGAACCGGCGCATGGAGACGATCATCTCGCTGGGAAGCACCCTACTCGGCGCGGTCTTCGGACGACGCGCGAGCACGATCGGTCGGGCCTCGACGGCGGCGAAGAACATGAGCCGCACGAGCCGGGAACGGAGCGACATCGGCCGCGCACAGGCGGCGGTCGAGGCGATCGACAACGAAATCCGCGAACTCGACCACGCGTTCGAGACCGAGCTCGACGAACTCGCGATCGACCCGAGAGGGGAGCTCGCCCTCGAAGAGGTACTTCTGCGACCGCGCAAGAGCGACCTGGCCGTCACATCGATGCGCTTTGTCTGGCGCCCCTGAAGCCGACGCGGACGGAGACCGCCCCGGGCGAGCGGGGCTGGAAGGCCCATGGTAAGGACCCCGGAGATGACGGTGCTCTCCTCTCCATCGATTTCCGTAAGCGCAAGACCATGAAGGGTCGTCCGCGGGACGCGGCGAGCCTGGTGATCACCCGGGGCGAAGGCGCGGCGACCCGCGTGCTGCTCGGGCGCCGCCCCCCCCATGACCGCTTCATGCCGGACGTCTACGTCTTTCCCGGCGGCCGCGTCGACGCTGGCGACGACACGCGCGCCGTCGAGGCCGACCTGGTTCCCGCGGTGGCGCGCCGTTTGCAACGCCAGGCGAGTCCCCAACGGGCGCGGGCGCTCGCCGTCGCCGCTCTGCGCGAGACCTTCGAAGAGACCGGCCTCGTCTTCGGCCGACGTCAGGGAGGCGACCTCCTTCCCGATCTCTCCCAGCTCGAGTATCTCGGCCGCGCGATCACCCCGGCCGGGAATCCCATCCGCTACCACGCAAGATTCCTGCGAGCGCCCGTCGAGGCGGCCCGCGGGCGGTTGCGGAGCAACGGAGAGCTTCTCGATCTGGCCTGGTACACGATCGGCGACGCTCTCGACCTGACGATCATCGACGTGACCGAGCGCATCCTCGAGCAACTCGATGCCCGCGTCCGCGGGCAGTCCTCGCACGACCTCTTCGTCCACTACCGGGGCGCGCGCCAGCTGCTGCGGCAGGAGTGAGACCACCGGCCGCGCGGCGCACCCTTCTCTCCCGCCCCGGGAGACCACCGGCCGCGCGGCGCACCCTTTTCTCCAGCCCTGGGAGACCACCGGCCGCGCGGCGCACCCTTTTCTCCCGCAGAACCGGGGCGGCCTTCCCCGACGCCACCCCCGCCCCGGGGGGGCTTGACCTCCCTTGTACGGACGGCGTACCTCGTGACCCGTGCGTAGGAGGGTGCCATGGCTCGATTCGATCTGATCATCCGGGGCGGAGACGTCATCGACGGCAGCGGAGAACCGCGCCGCAAAACCGACGTTGCCGTCGCGGACGGACGCATCGCGGAAATCGGCGACCTCGGCGATGCAGAGGCCGCGCAGGAGATCGATGCCACCGGAAAGATCGTGGCGCCCGGCTTCGTCGACATCCATACCCACTACGACGCGCAGGTCTTCTGGGATCCGAGCCTGTCGCCCTCCTCCTTCCATGGGGTGACCACCATCGTCGGTGGAAATTGCGGCTTCAGCGTCGCCCCGCTCACACCCGAAGCTGGCGATTACCTGATGAGGATGTTGGCGCGCGTCGAGGGCATGCCGCTGGAATCGCTCGCCGCGGGCGTCCCCTGGGACTGGACGAGCTTTTCGGACTACCTCGCTCGCCTCGACGGCAAGCTGGCCCTGAATGCCGGCTTCCTCGTCGGCCACTCGGCCCTGCGCCGCGTGGTCATGGGCGAGGAGGCGGTCGGGAAGGAAGCGTCCGACGAACAACTCGCGGAGATGGTGCGCTTGCTGCACGAGTCGCTCGAGGGCGGCGGGCTGGGGTTCTCCTCCTCGGCCGCACCGACCCACAACGACGGCGACGGAAAACCCGTTCCGTCGCGCTTTGCGACGCGACGCGAACTCGTGGCGCTCGCGGCCGCGGTACGGGATCACCCCGGCACCACCCTCGAATTCCTCCCCACCGTCGGGGCGTTCGCCGACGAACACAAGGACCTGATGACGGCGATGTCCCTCGCCGCAAATCGTCCCCTCAACTGGAACGTGCTCGGCGTCAGTGCCCAGAACCCCGACATGACCTCGAGCCAACTCGACGCTTCGGACTATGCGCGCGAGCGCGGTGGTACCGTCGTCGCTCTCACACTCCCGCAGACCATGACCCTGCGGCTCAACCTCGTTTCGGGCTTCATCTTCGATGCGCTGCCCGGCTGGCCGGAGGTGATCGGACTGCCGATCGACGAGCGCAAAAAAGCCTTCGCCGACCCGGCCGTGCGCGAGGTACTCGACCGCCGGGCACACTCCGAGGAAGCGGGCGTGTTCCGCTTCTTTGCGAATTGGGCAAACTTCCGCATCGACGAGACCTTCACCCCCGAGACCGAGGCCTACCGGGGACGCACCGTGGGTGCCGTCGCCGAGGAGCTCGGCAAGGCCCCCTTCGACGCGATGCTCGACATCGCACTCGCGGATGATCTGCGCACCTCGTTCATGCCGCCTTCGAGCGGCGACGACGAGGAGAGCTGGCGGTTACGGGCGGAGGCCTGGCGCGATGAACGCACCATCATCGGCGCGACCGATGCCGGCGCCCATCTCGACATGATCGACACCTTCGCCGGCCCGACTGCGCTGCTCGCGGGCGGAGTCCGCGAGCGGGGCCTTCTCGAGCTCGAAGAAGCAATCCGTCAGCTCTCCGATCTCCCGGCTCGACTCTACGGCATCACCGAACGCGGCCGCCTGCAGACGGGTTGGCATGCCGACATCGTGGTCTTCGACGAAAAGGCGGTCGGCCCCGGCCCGATCCATACGCGCGCCGATCTGCCGTCGGGGGCCGCACGCCTCTACGCGGATGCCGACGGAATCGCGCATGTCTTCGTAAACGGCGTCGAGGTCGTGCGCGGCCGCGAATACACCGGGGCCGCGCCCGGTACCGTCTTGCGATCCGGACGGGACACCGAGACCGTGCCGGTCCCCGGCGGCGGGAACTGACGCGCGCCGGACGGACGGAGGCAAAAAATGGGCGTGCATACGGCCGACACGATCCTTCGACGTACGATTCGAGCCTCCCCGCGAATCCCGCCGCGACCAACGCGACGGCGTGCCGCGCCGCATACCTCGACGACGACCCTGGTCCCGCGCAACAACCGCCGCGGTGCCGCGGCGCTCGCGCTCGCCCTCCTGGCGGCCTGCGGGGATGCTGGATCCGGTGCCTCCTCCCCCACCCTCTTCGCCACCGAAGGCAATCGGTTGCATGCCTTCGCACTCGACGGCTCGTCCGCGCGCCAGATCGTGATCCAGAACGCCACCGAAGCCCCCATCGAGGGCCGCGACGTGAACGGCCAGATCTGCTTCCTTCCCGACGACGGCGGCCCGCCTCGCTTCCTCCT
>JAPOLW010000273.1 GCA_029976905.1 bacterium
GGCGAGGGCGCGGGCGTCGTCGCCTGACCCCGCGGTACGGCGAGGGCGCGGGCGTCGTCGCCTGACGACGCGGTACGGCGAGGGCGGGGGCGCCCCTCCGTCTCGTCAGTGCACCGAGGGAAGGCCCGACCGGACGAGCGCGTTCGCCGCTGAAACCAACCGCGCCGTCGCGGCTTCGCGGTCGATCCTTCCCTCGCGAAGCTGCTCCCCGAGGCGGGACAGGATGACGGCAATGGCTTCGAGGAGAACCTCGGCCTGCTCCTCGTCGACGCCCAGCGTCGCGAAGCCCGCGTGCCATCGCCTCTCGAGAGAACGGCAGGCCGTCTTGACGAAGCTGCGGAAACTCACGCTGATGTTCGGCGTCGTACGCAAAAGCAAACACGCGAGGCCCTGGTCATCGAGCCGCTCCCACAGGTCGTCGATGAAGGCCCGCACGGCGACGACCTCGCCCTCGGCCGCACAGGGGATGAGCTTCCTCTGCCACTCGATGTCGTAGCGCTCATCGAGGCCTCTGTAGAAGTTCTCGACCAGAGTGATGAGGATGTCCTCCCGGCGCGGGAAGTACTGGTAGATCAGAGGCCGGGTGCAGCCCGCCAGTTCGGCGAGTCTGGTCGGCCGAAGGGCGTCGACCCCCTCCTCGATGATGATGCGGGCGGCGAGTTCGAGAAGTTGCTCTCTGCGCAACTCGGACGCGGGACGGTTCGCGTCTTTGGCCAAAGAGTTTGATTGCGGGGAACCCAGGGGAACTGCGATCGTCATAGCGAAATAGTGACAACGGCGACCGCCATGAATCAACACCGTGATGGACGGAAGTTGTATTGTTTCCAAGGTCTTTTGCACATCATCCGCGATCGGAGAGCCCGCATACGGGGGGATTGCCCGCCGACCCCCGCAAAACTACGGGGGGCCTTCGTGGGCGTTCTCGTCGTCCTCGCGATGCCTGCTAGTGTCCTGCTGTGGCCAAGCGTCAACCTGCCGAAGTCGAGACGACACCTCCACGTTGGCTGATCCCCTGGATCACCCGAATGCACGTCGGCCTCTACGAGTGGTCCGGCGGTCGCGTGGGCTCCTTCGTGAAGAACATGCCCCACGTCATCCTACGCGGGGTCGGTCGTCGGTCCGGAAAACCCTTCGCCGTATGCCTGCCGTATTGGCTCGACGATGCCGGCACCCGCATCGTCGCGGCGTCCTATTCCGGTGCCGCAAAAAATCCAGCCTGGTTCCACAACGTGAAGGATCGACAAGCAAATCCGACGGTTCGCGTCCGCGACCGGGAGCACACCTTCGATGCGCGCATCGAAATCCTCGCGGGCGCGGACCGCGAAGGCATCTGGAGGGAACTCGTCGTTGATCGTCCCTTCTACGCCCGCTATCAGGCGCAAACGACACGAGAGATTCCATTGCTGCGAATCGTCGAGGAGCATCGACCAGCGTAACCTACCAAGACGACGTGCTCGGAGACTTTTTGGGAGGACCGAAATGACCGCCACGAGAGAAGTTGATCCCTCCGTCTCGAAACGTCCCATCGCGCTCGACGGCGCGGATCTGCCCACCGTGTGCGTCCTCTGCAGTCACAACTGCGGCGTGCGGGTCACCGTGGCGAACGGGGAGATCGTGAAGGTGCGGGCCGACGAGACCAACCCGATCACGCAAGGGTACATTTGCAACAAGGCCGTCACGATCGGGCGCTACGCGCATCACCGGCAACGCGTCCAGTCTCCCCTGCGGAGACGCCCCGACGGCTCCTTCGAGCGTGTCTCCTGGGACGAGGCCATCGCCGAGATTGGAGCCAGGCTCGCCGTGATCCGCGAGCAGCACGGACCACGGGCGCTGGGACTCGTCGGCATCGGAGGTCAGGGCAATCACCTCGATGCGCCCTATGCGTCCTCCTTCCTGCGCGCGACCGGCTCGCGCCGATGGTTCAATGCCTTCGCCCAGGAAAAGACACAGCACATGCTCGTCGATCAGTGGATGTTCGACGCGCCTCCGACCACATTCTTCCACGCCGATGTCGATCACGCCGACTATCTGATGGTCATGGGAACGAACCCCCGCATCTCCAACCGGGGACACAAGCCCACCGAGACATTCAAGGCGTTGCGAGACCGACCGGGTTGCACGGTCGTGGTCCTCGATCCTCGCGAGACCGAAACGACGCGAGGCGCCGACGAACATCTGCGCGTGCGCCCGGGGGGCGACGCCTTCTTTCTGCTCGGCATGGCCGCGACGCTGGTACAGCGAGAGCTATACGATGCGACGTTCGTCGGCGAACGCACCACGGGGTTCAACGACATCCGCGACGAGCTGGCCCGCATCGACGTTGCCGCAATGGCCGAGCGATGCGGCCTCGATGAAGACACCGTCCGGCGTGTGGCGACCGACTTCGCAAACGCCGGCGCCGGGGCCATCATGTTCGACCTCGGTGTCGAACAGACCCCCTTCTCCACCCTCGTTTCCTACCTGATTCACCTCAACGCCGTGCTTGCCGGGCACGTCGGCCGACCGGGAACCATGGGGTTCCTCGAGACGTTCCTTCCGCCGAGCCTCAGCCCGGGACGCCACAGCGAGCCCGAACGAGCTCTTGCTTCGGGAATCCAGGCAATCCGCGCCCTCGGCAACGCCGGCATGTTTTCCCCGACGCTGGTGCCCGAAGAAGTGATGCTCGACCACCCCGAACGGATCCGTGGCCTGATCGTCGAGGGGGCCAACCCGATCCTCTCGTATTCCGACGCGAATGCCTGGCGGGAGGCGATCGACCGACTCGACCTTCTGGTCGTGATCGAACCGGCCATGACCGAAACGGCCCAGCTCGCGGACTACGTCCTGCCCACTCCGGTGGGCTACGAGAAGTGGGAGACGGCGCTCTTCCCAAAACGCCACCCCGAGATCGACGTCCAGGTACGACCACCGGTCGTACCCGGTCCCGAGGAAGCCCTGCCCGAAGCCGAGATCTATTGCCGCCTCGGGGAGGCCATGGGAATCCTCGACCCCTTGCCCGGGGATCTGGCCGAGATCGCCCGACCGGAGACGGCCGAAGCCAGGGCCGCATTCCTCGGTGCGGCCATGGGACGTCTGGGAGAAGTCGCCGAACGGGGCTTCAACGGCGAGTCGCAGCTTCTCTTCTGGGGGTACCGGGCGATGGGGCACCATTTCCCGGCGCCCTCGCTCACAGCCATCTTCGCAAGCTGCATCGCCAACGCGATGGAGCGCAAGGACGCCGTCGTGCGCGCTCTCGGAGACGAGTGGGCCGCGCAGCCGCCATTCGCGATTGCCGAGGAGATCTTCCGACGGATCCTCGCTCATCCCGAAGGCCTCACGATCGCGATCGCCGATGCCGCCGATTCGTTCTGGCCCTACGTCGGTTTCAAAGATGGTCGGATCCGCCTCGCACCGCCCGCGCTCGTCGACGAAATGAAACGCGCCCTCGCGTCGACGCCGGTCGAAGACGCGCAATACCCCTTCGTGCTCGCCAGTGGCTTGCGGACGCGATGGACCGCCAACACGATTCAGCGCGATCCCGCCTGGCGCAAGGGACAGGGGCCACACTGCGAATTGCACCTCCACCCTGCGGACGCGGAATCTCTGGAGGTCACCCAGGGAGATCTGCTCCGGATCACGACGTCTCGCGGCTCGATCGTCCTGCCCGCCGCCATCGATCCGAAACTACAGTGCGGCCATGTGTGGATGCCCAACGGCTTCGGGGTCCGCTTCGGCGACGGCATCGAGGGCGAGCGGGTGGAACAGGGCGCGAACTGCAACGAGATCACCGACGCCGCCGATCGCGATCCTCTGACCGGCTGCCCTCATCACCGATACGTGCCCGTGAAGCTCACCCGGATCGGGGGAGCCCATCGGGCCGCAGGAGCCGACCCCGGGGGGCCACCTGACGTCGCCCCCTCTCCCGGTTGAAGTTCTCTGCTAGGCTCTGCCCTCGTGAGCTGGAAGGACGAAGTCGAGCAGATCGAAGAGCGCCGCCGCCGGGCCCTCGAACTCGGCGGCGCCGAAGCTGTTTCGCGGCAACACCAACGGGGCCGCCTCACCGTACGCGAGCGGATCGACCGACTCGTGGATGCCGACTCGCTTCACGAGATCGGACCAATTGCAGGCTATGCGGAGACCGACGAGGAGGGCCGACTGCTCTCCTTCGAGCCCGGAAACTACGTCCTCGGACTCGCCCGCGTCGACGGCCGACCGTGCGTGGTCGGCGGGGAGGATTTCACGCAACGAGGAGGCTCCCCGACCCCGGCGGGCCTGCGCAAGAGCGTCTATGCCGAGGACCTGGCGATCCAGAGGCGCATGCCGCTCGTACGCTTTCTCGAAGGCGGCGGCGGAAGCGTGCGCGGGTCCAGTCGCCGTGGGCCCTCTCCCGACCCGGTGTACACGACCCATCGCTTCATCTCGATCGCACGCGCGCTCGAGACCGTGCCGGTCGTCTCCGCGGCTCTCGGCGCCGTCGCAGGCTTTCCCGCGGCGCGTCTGGTCGCCTCCCACTTCGCGATCATGACGCGCGAAACGGCGCAGGTCCTGATCGGTGGTCCGGCGCTGGTGGAACGAGCCCTGGGCGAGAAGAAAACCAAAGAGGAACTCGGGGGCGCCCGCGTGCACGAACGCAGCGGCGTCATCGACGCGGTGGCCGCGGACGAAGACGAGGTTTTCGCGCTCATGCGCGGTTTTCTCTCCTATCTTCCGGGAAACGTCTGGGAGTTGCCTCCCGTCGTCCCTGGCGAGGACCCCACCCATCGCTGCGAGGAGGCGCTCCTCTCGATCATTCCCCGCAATCGTCGACGGGTCTACGATGCCCGCAAACTCATCCGCCTCGTCGTCGACGACGGATCCTTTTTCGAATTGACCCCCTTGTACGGTCGCTCGCAGATCACCGCCCTGGCCCGCCTGGCCGGTCACCCCGTGGGGATCCTCGCCAACGACCCCTTCCACCTCGGCGGCTCGATGACCGCGCACAGTGCCCAGAAGTTTCGTCGCTTCGTCCGGTTGTGCGAGACCTTCCACCTTCCCATCGTGAGCTTCGTCGACCAACCGGGCTTCATGATCGGCTCCGAAGCGGAAGCGAACGCCACGATCCGCCACGGCATGGAGGCCATCGCCGAAACCGTCCGGTCCACGATCCCGTGGGCTTCGGTGATCGTCCGCAAGTCGTACGGAGTCGCTGCGGCAGCACACTACGGACCGGACGGCACGGTTCTCGCCTGGCCTTCGGCAGAACGCGGTGCTCTTCCGCTCGAGGGCGGCGTGGCCGTCGCCTTCCGGCGGGAGATCGCGGCCGCCCCCGACCCGGACGCGAAACGACGTGAGCTCGAGGAGATGCTCTCGAAAGGGCGAACCCCCTTCCCTTCCGCGGACTTTTTCTCGGTGCACGACCTCATCGATCCACGCCGCACGCGACCCGAACTCTGCGCCTGGCTGGAAAGCATCCAGCCCGTTCTACACGCGCGCGCGGCGCGTCGCTGAAAGAAGCGGATCCGGTCGACGTCGCGCCGCGGCACTCGAACGAATGCGTCGCGACCGGCTTCGCCGATCTCGCGCGGCCGCTGCGCGGCAAGGCGTGCCCGACGGCCAAGCACCACACCCAGCAGAACACACGCCAAACCGCGAACGGCCGCTCGTGGCAGAAGCGCCTTCCCGGCACCGAGATGGCGCCCCACGCTGCGCGCTCGCCCGCGGTCTGCGAAGCGCCGCCACGGCCGCATGCGCGTTCGC
>JAPOLW010000274.1 GCA_029976905.1 bacterium
GCTCCGCGGAGGCGTCCTCGAGCGCGGGGCGCCGATCGCGGCCCCGCGCGGCGTCAATCTCCCGCAGACGCTCGCTCGCGGTGGTCACCTCCAGCCCGCCCATCCGCAGCGAGGTGGGCGACGGCCGAGGCGAAGAGGGGGACGCGTCGTGCGTCTCCGCGGGTACCGCCGCCCCCTCCGTGCGGTCGTCGAGCGCGCGCTCCGCCGCACCCCCGCTCGGGGTGAGCTCCTCCAAGTCGGGCATCACGGCTGTCCCCCGCGTCCGCCTCGCCGCCCGCGCCCGCCTGGAGGCGGCACTGGGTGAGACCGCCTGGCGGGTCACCCACCAATACGACAACGTCCCCTATGTCGCTCTCGAAGTGGGTGTCGAGGCCCTCGAGCGCCTTCAGGCGAGCGACGATGCGGGCGAGATCCTGGAGGATCGACTCGAGACGATCCAACTCGGCGAGAGCGCGCCCCTGGTCCAATCCGACCGCGCGTTCGAGGCGGGATATGACGGGTCCGGCTGGACGGTCGCCGTCCTCGACACCGGGGTGGATTCGAACCATCCCTTTCTCGGCAACCGGGTCGTCGCAGAGGCGTGCTTCTCGGCGAACGCCTCCTGTCCCAACGGCCGCGACGAGCAGTTCGGTCCGGGCGCGGGGGCGCCGTGCGATTACGCGGACTCGGCGTGTCTGCATGGAACCCATGTCGCGGGGGTCGTGGCCGGTGACGGCCAGAACGTCGATGGCGTCGCGCGCGCCGCCGGCGTGATCACGATCCAGGTCTTCTCGGAATTCACTGGTTCGGTCTGCGAAGACGACTCGGAAGACCCCTGCGCAAAGACGTACACCTCGGATACCATCCGAGCTCTCGACCACGTCTACGGCCTACGCGATCGATTCAAGATCGCGGCGGTGAACATGAGCCTCGGTGGCGGTGAATTCGCGTCGGTCTCCGAGTGTGAGGCGCAGGATTCGGCGCGCGTGGCCGCGATCGAATTGCTCCGGTCGGTTGGCATTGCCACGGTGGCCGCCGCCGGGAATGAGGGCAAGGCCGACGCGTTGGCCGCACCGGCATGTATCGGGGCCGCGATCAGCATTGGGGCCACGAACGACGATGACGAGGTGGCCGGATTTTCCAATTCGGCTTCCTTCCTCGATCTTCTGGCCCCCGGCGTGCAGATCCTCTCGGCGGTGCCCGGCGATCAGGGCGCGATCATCTCGGGCACGTCGCAGGCGACACCGCACGTTGCGGGTGCCTTCGCGGTTCTCCAACAGAGCAGCGGTGGCCGAAGCGTCGACGAGGTTCTCGGCGCGCTTGCGGAGTCGGGGACACCGATTCGCGACGACCGCAACGGAATCACCAAACCGCGGATCCAGATTTTCGATGCGATCACGGTGCTTGCGACCGGCGGGACGCGCACCTCGGGCGTTCAGATCACGCCCGACGAGCGGCGCACGCTCGTCAGCAAGGATGTCGGTGGGGGGCGCTGGGCGATCACTCTCAACGAGGACGACGGCTCGGTGACGGGCAACGTCTTCCGCGAAGACGGTGGCGAACCGACCTTTGTCGCGTGCGCGTGGATTTCGGATGATGGGAACCCCGATCCCTATCTCCGGCAGGTGACCTTCTCGTGCTCGGGGGCGGACCGTTGCACCGGGTCCTCGTGCCCCGCGACGCAATGGGTTGCGCTGGGTACCGTTCTGCTTCCCTATTCGTTCTTTCTGCCCCCCCAGGAGCTCGCGCCGGTCGGGACCGTCGGCTCCGCGGCTGCGCCGCCGCCCGGGGGCGTCGCCGGGGTCGCGCCGTCCGGGCTCCAGATCGTTCCGGACGAGGGTGCCGACACGCTGGTGAGCAAGGACGTCGGGGGAAAACGGTGGGCGATCACGCGGCACTCGGACGACGCAACGGTGACCGGAAACGTGTTTTCGCCGGGCGAGGAGCCGACGTTCTTGTGGTGCCGCCAGACCGGCGACAACGGGGATCCCGACCCGGAGAACGTCTAGCTGAACTTCGCCTGCGATGTGGCGGATCGGTGCGACGCTCCCCCGTGCGGTGGAGCGCAGTGGCGGTATCTGCAGGACGTGGAGATCCCGGCCTGGTTCTTTCTGCCGGGGCCTCGCTGAGCGCGTTTCACGTCGCGCGGCGGCCTCCCGAAGGGGAGCGGTCGGAGGGCGCCGTGTCGCCTCCCGGTGGCGTCAGTCGTCTTCCCCGAGACGCCCCAGCCGCTCGCAAAACGAGGCCAGACCGTCTTCCCAGGGGGGAAGTTCGATCCGCGGTTCCTGGATGCTGGTGAGGACCGAGAAGGGGGGGCGCTCGGCGGGGCGCGGGAACTCGTCGGTCGTGACCGGGACGACGGGCGTGGCGACGCCGAGCCGCCCGAAGAGTCGGCACGTGAGATCGTACCAACTCGCCTGGCCCCGACCGGCCATGTGGTAGGTCCCGTAGGCGTTGGTTTCGATCAGGCGGAGCAGGGCTTCTGCGAGGTGGGGTGCGTACGTGGGAGAACCGACCTGATCGTGCACGACCCGAATTTCGTCGCGATCCCGCAGGGAGAGCATGGTGCGGGGAAAGTTCCCGCCGGTCTCGTGGTAGACCCAGGCGGTGCGGACGACGTAGTGTCGGGGATTCGCTTCGCGCACGGCCTTCTCGCCAGCGAGCTTGCTCGCGCCATAGACCGAGCGCGGTGCTGGCGCGTCGTACTCGTGGTAGGGCCGGCTCGCCCGACCATCGAATACGTAGTCGGTCGAGATGTGGACGACATCCGCACCCGTCTCGGCAGTCGCCAGGGCCAGGTTGCGCGGACCGACGGCGTTGACGCGGAAGGCCGGTCCGGAGTCGCTTTCGGCGTCGTCGACCCGGTTGTACGCGGCGGCATTCAGCACCACGTCCGGTCGGGTCTCCCCGACCACGCGCCGGACGGCCGCGAGGTCGGCGATGTCGAGCTCCGCTCGTTCCAGCGCGACCAGGTCCGTGCCCTCGAGGAGGAGGCGCAGGGAGCGTCCGAGCTGGCCGGCCGCTCCGGTGACCAGGATCTTCATCCGGCTCGTTCCTCGTACGTGGGCAGTCGGTCCATCCAGGCCGCGAGGGGGAGGGCCTCGCGGTCCTTTTCGGAGAGCTGCGGCGTCGCGGTGGGCCACTGGACACCGATTTCCGGGTCATTCCAGAGCAGGCGCATCTCGGATGCGGGATCGTAGAGGTCGGAGCATTTGTACTCGACGTCGGCGGATTCGGAGAGCACGCAGAAGCCGTGCGCGAAGCCGGCCGGGACGAAGATCTGGCGGAAGTTCTCCTCGCTCAATTCGACGCCGACCCATTGGCGGAAGGTGGGAGAGCCCTTTCGGATATCCACGGCAACGTCGAAAATGGTCCCGCGCAGAGCGCGAAGCAGCTTTGCCTGGGGGCGTTCGAGCTGCGTGTGCAGGCCGCGCAGGGTGTCCTTCGCAGAACGCGAGTGGTTGTCCTGCACGAACTCGACGGCGACTCCGGCCTCCCCATAGCGCGGGCCGTGATAGGTCTCCGCGAAAAAGCCGCGATCATCACGGAAGACGCGGGGCTCGATGACCAGAACGCCATCGAGCGCGGTTTTGATCACGTTCATTTCTCAGTCGTCCTGTCGGATCAAATCGAGGAGGTATTGTCCGTAGCGGGTCTTCGCCATGGGGGAGGCGAGTCGAACGACGTCCTCCGCGGTGATGTACCCCATGCGGTGGGCGATCTCCTCGAGGCAAGCCACCTTGAGGCCCTGCCTTTCCTCGATGGCCTGGATGAAATTGGCGGCCTGGAGAAGGGATTCGTGGGTGCCGGTGTCGAGCCAGGCGATGCCGCGACCGAGCCGCTCCACGTGCAGGTCGCCTCGCTCGAGGTAGGCGAGGTTCACGTCGGTGATCTCGAGCTCGCCGCGCGCCGAAGGAGCGAGATTGGACGCGATGTCGACGACGTCGCGGTCGTAGAAGTAGAGTCCCGTCACGGCGTAGGACGATCGCGGCTTGCGGGGTTTTTCCTCGAGACCGACGGCGTGTCCCTCGGCGTCGAACTCGACGACTCCGTAGCGCTCCGGGTCGCGGACACGGTACCCGAAGACCGTCGCGCCCCGTTCGCGGCCCACGGCGCTCTGCAGCATGTCCGGGAATCCGTGGCCGTGGAAGACGTTGTCTCCGAGCGCCAGCGCCGCCCGGGCGCCCGCCAGGAAGTCCTTGGCAATCAAGAAGGCCTGGGCGATGCCTTCAGGCTTCTCCTGAATGCGATATTGGATGTCGAGGCCGAGTTCGGCTCCGGTGCCGAGCAGGCGCTGGAAGGCCTCTTGGTCATGCGGGGTGGTGATGACGACGATCTCGCGGATCCCGGAGAGCATGAGGCTCGAAAGTGGGTAGTAGACCAGCGGCTTGTCGTAGACGGGGAGCAATTGCTTGCTCGTGGCGCGGGTCACGGGGTGGAGGCGGGTGCCAGAGCCTCCGGCGAGAAGGATGCCCTTGATCGGACTCATGAGGTCGTCGAACCGTGGGAAAGCCCGAGGCGCTCCCGGCTGCTCGAACCGGTCTGGACCGCGTCGCACCAGGCCCGGTTGTCGAGATACCAGCGGACCGTGCGACGGAAACCCTCCTCGAAGGTGTGGCGCGGTCTCCAGCCCAATTCCTCTTCGATCTTCGTGGGGTCGATGGCATAGCGCCGGTCGTGGCCGGGGCGGTCGGTCACGAAGGTCTTCAACTCCTCGTATCGACGAAAACCGCGCGCGGCGACGGCGTCATTGTTCGCCGCCGGGTGCTCGTGTTCGAGAACGTCGAGGAGGTGGTCGATCAGTTGCAGATTGGTTCGCTCTCCATGCCCGCCGATGTTGTATTTCTCGCCAGGACGGCCCTTCTCGAGAGCGCAGAGGATGCCCTCGCAATGATCTTCGACGTACAGCCAGTCGCGGATGTTCCCTCCGTCTCCGTAGATGGGGAGGTCGCGCCCTTCGAGGGCGTTCAAGAGGGTGAGGGGCACCAGTTTCTCCGGGAATTGGTAGGGGCCATAATTGTTCGAGCAATTGGTCACGACAGCGGGGAGTCCGTAGGTGTGATGATAGGCGCGCACGAGGTGATCGGCGGCTGCCTTGGAGGCGCTGTAGGGAGAGTTGGGAGCGTACGGTGTTTCTTCGGTGAATGCACCGGTCGGTCCGAGAGACCCATAGACCTCGTCGGTAGAGACGTGCAGGAAGCGAAAGGATGCGCGCTCTGCCGCGGAGGCCGCCGACTGCTGTTCGCGGGCGGCCTCGAGCAATTCGAAGGTACCGCTCGTATTGGTGCGCAGAAACGATCCAGGATCGTCGATCGAGCGATCCACGTGGGATTCGGCGGCGAAATTGAGAATCCAGCGGGGCCGATGGTCGGCAAAGAGGGCGCGGACGGCGCTCCGGTCGGCAATGTCGCCCTGCACGAAGTCGAAGCGTGGATCGTCACGAACTTCCTCGAGCGACTCGAGATGGCCAGCATAGGTCAATTTGTCGAAGACGACCACGCGGGCGTTGGTCTGCGCAAGAGCGATCCGCACGAAGTTCGCGCCGATGAAGCCTGCGCCGCCGGTGACGACCATGGTGTCCATGGATTGTCGCACTAGCCAATCCTGGCTCCGAGAGCGAGCCTTTCAGAGTTCCGCCGCCGGTTGGTGTGCGCGGCCGAGCAGATCGGTGAGGGTTTTCACCGGCTGGAAGATCTCGGGAGGGACTTCGACGAAGAGCGTGTTCCAATCGGCCAT
>JAPOLW010000275.1 GCA_029976905.1 bacterium
GAAAAAAGATTCCGCGCGCCCGTTTTTGTCCAACCTGACGGGCAAGGTATGCTGAACCGTAACCCGAATCAAAACTGGCCACGTCGGGATCGGTCTGCTTGAAGACCGCGTGCTCGCGGCTGGCGATGGTGAGGTCGCACGTGACATGCAGGCTGTGCCCGCCGCCGACTGCGAAACCGGGCACGACGGCGATCACGACCTTGGGCATGAATCGAATGAGGCGTTGGACTTCGAGGATGTGCAGTCGCCCGGTCCGTGCAGGGTCGATGCTCACGGCCTCTTCGCCGCCGGCATAGCGGTATCCATCGCGGCCCCGGATGCGCTGGTCGCCGCCCGAGCAGAAGGCGCGCACGCCGTCCTTCGGTGATGGCCCGTTGCCGGTGAGCAGAATGCAGCCGACGTCGGTGGTCATTCGGGCGTGATCGAGCGCACGATAGAGCTCGTCGACGGTGGCGGGCCGGAAGGCGTTGCGGATCTCCGGGCGATCGAAGGCGATGCGGACGGTCCCCTGGTCCACCGCGCGGTGGTAGGTAATGTCGTTGAAATCGAAGCCCGCCACGGTCTGCCAGCGAGACGGATCGAAGAGTTCGGAAGTCATGTCAGGTATCCTCTTTTGGTGAGACTACCCTAGTGTATCGAAATCCGCGGCGACGACGACAGGGAATCCCCTCGGGCGCCCGGTCGGCCTGGCGGCGGTGGCCGGCCTAGTGGTTGCGGCCGACCGGGCGTCGGACTAGCGTCTCGCTCCATGGCCGACTTCGAAGCGATTGAATACTCCGTCGAAAATGGCGTGGCGTGGGTCACCCTGAACCGCCCCGAGCGCCTGAACTGCTTCAATCTTCAGATGCGCGCCGAGATCAAGGGCGTCTGGCGCTCTCTTCGACACGACGATGACGTCCGTGCGATCGTCCTGACCGGGGCGGGGGATCGTGCTTTCTGTACGGGGATCGACCGGGACGAAGCCGTGGGCGACGCGGACCAGGACGCCGCGGCGCGGGTCTCGGATTACGTCCATTTCGATGACGTGGGTGAGGATCTCTGCCCGAAGGCGAACGATCTGTGGAAGCCGATCGTGGCGGCCGTCAACGGCATGGCGGCGGGCGGGGCGTTCTACATGCTCGGCGAGTGCGACATCATCATCGCGGCCGAGCACGCCACCTTCTTCGACCCGCACGTCACCTACGGCATGGTGGCGAGCTATGAGACTGTCCACATGGGCTTTCGGCTCCCTCTGGGGGAATTGCTGCGCATGCAATTGCTCGGGGCGCACGAACGCATGTCGGCGCAGCGCGCGCATCAGATTGGCCTCGTGAGCGAGGTCTGCCCCAAGGAGGAGCTACTCGACCGCGCGCGTTGGATCGCCGAGACGATCGCCGAGCGCCCGGCCAAGTCGATTCAGGGCACCGTATACGCGGCCTGGGCCACGACCGAATACCCGCGGTCTCGCGCTCTCGAGCAGGGGAAGCTCTTCCTGGCGCAGGCGCACGACGTCCAGAACATGCTCGAAGGACAGCGGTTCTTCTCCTCCGGCAAGCGTGTGGAGTGGAAGAAGCGCTGAGAGCCGGGCGCCCAATGCGCCTCAGCGCCCCTGGAAGCGGGGCGGGCGCCGTTCGCGGAAGGCCGTCATGGCCTCCTGGGAGTCCTCATAATGCGATAGTCGCGCCGTGTAGTCCTGCTCGGTGCGATACGCGTCCTTGAACGGCATTTCGTCGACGCGGTTCAGCGACTCCTTGGCGAGGCGTACCGCCGGTGGACACTTGGCCGCGATCTCGGTCGCGATCTCGCGGGTCGTTGCCTCGAGTTCGTCGTGCGCCACCACGCGCGAGAGGGCGCCCATGTGCCACATCTCGTTCGCGGTTACCGTCCGGCCGGTGAAGTAGAGCTCCCGCATCCGGTAGGGGCCGATCATCCGCTTGAGGTGGGAGCTGGCGCCGAGCAGGCCGACACCGATCTCGGGGCAGCCGAAGGTGGCGCGCTCGGAGGCGACGATGATGTCGCAGCAGGCGACCAGGCAAAGTCCCCCGCCGAGCGCGGGGCCGTTGACCGCGGCAATCACGGGTACCGGGCAGTCCAGGATCGCCCACATCGCCTCCCGGGCGATCTTGCGCGCGTCGGTCGGGAGGGGCACGGGTGGGGTCTCCGAGCCGCGGGCCTTCAAGTCGGCACCGGCGCAGAAGGCCCGCTCCACGGCGGAGGTGAAGACGACGACGCGCGTCTCCCAGTCCTCCGCGACGGTCGAGAAGATCTCCAGGATCTCGGCGAAGACTGCGTCGGTCAGGGCGTTCACAGGGGGGCGGTCGAAAGAGACGGTGGCGACGTGGTCGCGGCGGACGATGTCGAAGAATTCAGTAGCCATGGGCATCCCTCCCGAGGGCGCACCATACCGGCTGGCCCGCCCCCGCGACTTTCGTATACTAAACCCGTCGGAGGAACGAGCATGAGGCTTCGCTTTGGAGAAGAAACGGAAGCGTTTCGACGGGAGTTCCTGGTCTGGCTGGAGGAGAACCGGCCGACCGAGGCCGAGATGCAGGCCGATCCCGCGATGAGCTCCGCGCACGTGCCGCCGTGGGCCAGTCGCTGGGCCAAGCGGCTCTTCGATGCTGGCTGGCTCATCCCCGGCTTTCCACCGGAGCGCGGCGGGCGCAACGCCGGCACGATCGAACAGATGGTCTACCAGGAGGAGTTCGCGCGCTCCGGCGTGCCGAGGACGACCAACCCGCAGGGCCTTTCCATCATCGCGCCGACCCTGCTCGACGTGGGAACCGAGGCTCAGAAGCAGGAACTCGCCGTGCCGATCATGCGCGGGGACGTCGCCGCCTGCCTGGGGATGAGCGAACCCGAAGCGGGCAGCGACCTCGCCTCGCTGCAGACCCGTGCGGTCGCCGACGGCGACGACTTCGTCGTGACGGGTCGCAAGATCTGGACGTCGGGCGCGCATCACGCCGACATCTGTTTCTGCTTCGTGCGCACCGATCCCACCGCTCCCAAGAAGCACCAGGGCATCAGCGTTCTCATCATCCCCATGGACACGCCCGGCATCTCCTGCCGTCCTCTGCCGAGCCTGACGGGCGAAGACGACGCGGACTTCAACGAGGTGCTCTTCGAAGACGTGCGCGTCCCGCGCTCGAATCTCGTCGGTGAACTCGGTGCCGGGTGGTCCCTGGCCAACAATGCGCTCGCGCACGAGCGGGGCATGCTCTGGATCGGCCATGCGTCGGCGCTCGACTCGAGCTTCGAAGTCTTGCTCGAACAGGTGCGGGCCAGGGGAAGGATCGACCCCAGTGAGGCCGATGAATTGGTTTCTCTCTACATGGACGCCCAGGCGGTGCGCTGCATGGGCTATCGGGGTGTGAGCAAGCTCGCCGGAGGCAAGCCTTCGCCCGAGCACTCGATCCTGAAGCTCGTCGGCTCGGAATCGATCCGTCGTCTTTGTCGGCTGGGCATGGAAAATCTGGGTGAGCAGGCGATCGACAGTTCCCAGCAGGCCGCGATCGAAAGTGGCAAGATGTCGTGGGCCGTCCGCTACCTCTTCAGTTTCAGCGGCACGATCGCTGGCGGGACGTCGGAGATCCAGCGCAACATCGTCGCCGAGCGGGTGCTCGGCCTGCCGCGCTGACCCGCGCCGCCGCGTTCAGGCCAGACCCAACTGTCGGGCGATCTTCTTGCGGTGCAGCCGCGAGTCGCCAAGGAGAACCTCGAGGGATTTCGCGCGCTTCAGGTAGAGGTGCAGATCGTATTCCCAGGTATACCCGATGCCGCCGTGGAGCTGCAGGCCGTCCTCGGTGACCAGACGTTGGCAATCCCCGGCGGCGGCCTTGGCCATCGAGGTCGCGATGTCGCGACGCGGGTCGTCCTCGGCGATGGTGAGCGCGGCGAAGTAGACCAGGGATCGTGCCCGCTCGACGGCGACGTACATGTCGGCGAGCTTGTGCTTCACGGCCTGGAAGCGGCCGATGGGCTGATCGAATTGCTTGCGGGTCTTGGCGTAGTCGATGGTCCGGTCGAGGATGTCCTGACAGGTTCCGACGATCAGCGCGGCGGCGGCGACGGCACCTTCGGACAGACAACGCTCGAGGAGTGCGGGGGCGGTGCCCGGAGGAGCGAGCACGTCCCCGGCGGGGACGGTAATCCCGTCGAGTCCGACGTGGACGAGGCGTAGGCTCGGATCGAGTGCGTCCACCGGTGTCGTGCGCAGCGACGAGCCGGGGACGACGAAGAGCCCGAGGCCCTCTTGTGCTCGTGCCAGCACGACGGCGTCGTCGGCGAAGGCACCGTCGAGCACGAAGGCCTTTTCTCCGTGGAGGACCCAGCCGCGCCCTTCGGCCCGCGCGGTGGTCGCGGTGTCTTCGTAGGACCAGACGCCATCCGTCTCGCCGAGGGCAAGCGTTCCGGTGCGTCCCTCGACCACGCCCGCCAGGAGGCGTTGGCGAAGCCCCGAAGGCGGGGCGGCGGCCACCGCGGGAACGAAGAGTCCGGCGGTCGCGAACAAGGGGCCGGGCGCGATCGACCGTCCGACTTGTTCGAGGAGGATCGCCAATTCGACGAGGCTCAAGCCAGCGCCGCCGGCCTCCTCTTCGACCGCGACTGCGGGCCAGCCCAGGGCCACCATTCGTCGCCAGAGGCGGTCGATTTCAGTGGGGTCGACCGAGCGGGCAAGGGCTGGGGACGTCTCGCTTTCGACGAAGGCGCGTGCGCTGCTCTCGAGGGTCTCCTGCTCTTCGGTAAAGCCGAGGTCCATTTCATCTCCCGTCGCCCGGAGGCTCCAGCCGAGCCCCGATTTCTACCACTGCATCGGCGTCGCCCCCACGTCAACGTCCCTCGGATCTCGAGCCCCGGTCGAGGCTCGGGCCGGCGGGAGCGGCGCCTTCGGACCTTGCGACTTGCGCCGATCGGGGGCTAGCCAAAGGGGGCGATGGCGACGTCACGCGCAGAGGAAAGACAGGCCCCGGGCGAGGTGCGGGTCGGGGTCGTCGGGGCGGGCTTTCTCGCCGAGACGCGGGCCCGTTGCTGGGCGGCGACCTCGGGCGCCACGATCGCGGGCGTGGCATCCCTTCGTCCCGAGCGGGCTGCGGAGTACGCGCATCGCCACGGAATCTCGCGGGTCTTCGAGACCGCCGCGAAGATGTTCGAGAGCACGGAGGTCGACCTCGTCGATCTTTGCGTGCCCAATCGAGTCCATCGCCCCCTCGCCGAGGCCGCCGCGGCCCGGGGGAAGCAC
Source organism: bacterium (assembly GCA_029976905.1). Lineage (GTDB taxonomy): Bacteria > Desulfobacterota > Binatia > UBA12015 > UBA12015 > VGTG01. The sequence goes on from JAPOLW010000275.1 coordinate 5,219, forward strand.
GTTCTGTGCACGAAGCCGCTTGCGGCCTACGTCGGGCAGGATCTTCCGGGGGATGCGGCGGACGACGAGGTGGCCGGGCGCGACCGGCGTGCGATGTGGCGGGTGGCCGAGGGGGATGCGCGCGCCATGGTCGACGCCGCGGCCGCCGCGGGTGTCCAACTCTTCTACGGGGAGAACTGGCTCTACGCGCCGGCAGTCGTGCGCGCGCGCGATCTGCTCGCCGAGGCGGACACGGTCTTGCTCGACATGCAGGGATGGGAGGCGCATCGCGGCTCGCATTCGCCGTACGCCAAAGCTTGGCGCCAGGCGGGTGGAGGCGCGCTCTTGCGATTGGGCGCACACCCGATCGGTACGATGCTCCACCTCAAGCACGTCGAGGGGATGCGTCGACGCGGCGCGCCGATCCGTCCGGTCGCGGTGACCGCGGAGGTGTCCGATGTGACCGGTGCGGCTCGGGGTGCAGACCTTCGTGTGGCGCCGGGCGCTCGTGGCGTG
>JAPOLW010000276.1 GCA_029976905.1 bacterium
CTGAGGAATTGGTCCGCTTTACGGCGATGGGTTTCGACTTGTTCGACTGCGTCCTGCCGACGCGCAACGCGCGCAACGGGATGGCGTTCACGTCCCGGGGCCGGGTGGCGATCCGGAATGCGGTCCACCGCGAGGACTCCGGCCCTCTCGACGCCGACTGTGCCTGCTCGACCTGTACCCGGTTCGGACGAGCCTATCTGCGCCATCTCTTCGTCACCAACGAGATACTGGCGGCGCGGGCCCTCACTACCCATAATCTGCATTTCTATCTAAACCGGATGGCGCGCCTTCGACGTTCCCTCGAAGAGGGGCGGTTCGAAGAAGAGGCGGCCGCGTTTCTCGAGGTAACCGACACCGGCACAGCCGGTGTCGGAGCGACACAGGAGTTGAGTCGATGAATGGAGGTCCAGAGCAGGCGGGCGCCCTGGTGCAGCTCGCACCCTTCGCGTTGATTCTCGTGGTCTTCTACTTTCTTCTGATCCGGCCCCAGCAGAAGAAGGCGAAGGAGACGCAGGAGATGCTCGACAACCTCAAGATGGGTGACCCAATTGTCACCACCGGCGGGATCTACGGGCGGATCATGAAGCTCGCCGAAAAGGAGGTCGTCGTGGAGGTCGCGCCCAAGGTCCAGATCCGCCTACAGCGCACCGCGGTGGCTCAAGTGAATAGACCCACCAAAACGGAGGAGAAACCCTCATGAATCCCGGCAACGTGTCCTATCGACTCGCGACCATGCTGGCCGTGACGATCGCTGCGGTGGCCTATTTGCTGCCGGTGGTTCTGCCCCCCGAATCGCGGCCTGCCTTCCTTCCGGAGAAACCCATTCAGCTGGGCCTGGATCTCCGTGGAGGCACCCATCTGCTCTTTACGGTCGAAGTGGACAAAGCGGTGGAGAACAACGTCGGCCGGACCGCGGAGGAATTGGGGCGGGAGTTGCGGGACGAGGAGATCGCGGTCAAGGGGATCGATCACGAGGGAACGACACTGACCGTCCACCTTGAATCGGGCGACCAGCGCCAGCAATTCGACGAGTTCCTCACGGGTCGCTTCCCGAGCCTGCAGATCAGCTCGGCCGGAGCGAGCCTCGCCGACGTCGCATTGACGCCGACGCCCCGGGAGATCGACCAGATCAAGCGTCTGGCCCTCGAACAGTCGCTCGAGACGATTCGCAACCGGATCGATCAATTCGGAGTCGCCGAGCCCATCATCCAGCGACAGGGTGCCAATGACATCGTCGTCCAGCTGCCGGGCGTCCAGGATCCACAGCGGGCCAAGGAGCTGATCGGCAAGACGGCCGTGCTCGAATTCCAGCTGACGACCGACGGCAGTGGAGGCGAGACGATCACCGTTCCGGCCTCGCCAAATTCGGGCGGTGGTCCCCGCGAATATGAACTCGAAAAAAAGGTCCAGCTCACGGGCGCGGCCGTCGCCGACGCGCGTGTGCGGCCCGGGACCCAGCTCGAGGGGCCCTACGTCGAGCTGATCCTCACCGACGCTGGTGCGACCGACTTCGAGAATCTCACGGCGGAGAACGTGGGCCGGAACATGGCGATCGTCCTCGACGGCAAGGTCTTCTCGGCGCCGGTGATCCGCGAGCGCATCGGAGGAGGACGGGCTTCCATCACGGGGAGCTTCGACATCAAGGATGCGCGCGACCTGGCCATCGTGCTGCGCGCGGGCGCGCTTCCGGCGCCGATCAAAATCATCGAAGAGCGAACGGTCGGACCGTCGCTGGGGAGGGATTCGATTCGTCAGGGAATCGTGTCGCTCGCCGTGGGCGGCGTTCTCGTCATCCTGTTCATGGCCTTCTACTACCGCGGTGCTGGAATCCTCGCTGATGTCGCGCTGGTCCTGAACGTGCTGTTCATCATGGCTCTCCTGGCCGCTTTCGGCGCCACTCTGACGTTGCCTGGCATCGCGGGGATCGTGCTGACCCTGGGAATGGCGGTCGATGCGAACGTTCTGATCAACGAACGCGTGCGGGAGGAGTTGCGCCTGGGCAAGACGCCCCGGGCGGCGCTCGAGGCGGGTTACGAACGGGCGTGGGCGGCGATCCGGGATTCGAACATCACGACCTTCGTCTCCGGACTCATTCTCTTTCAATTCGGTTCGGGGCCGGTGAAGGGGTTTGCGGTCACCCTTTGCATCGGCATTGCGACGACGGTCGTCACCGCCGTCTTTGGGACCCGGATGTATTACGATTTCCAGCTTTCGCGGCGGCGCTTGGCTTCCGTGAGCATCTGAGGGCGGGCGCGGGCACGGCGACGGGCAGGCGTTCGCACGCCGCGCCGCGTCAGTGACCGACCTTTTTTCAAGTATCTGATTTGACTTAGGAAATTGGGAGATCTCCGGTGCAATGGGGCCGCAGGTTGACCATCTCCTCGAGCCGGTGTTAGCTGTTGAGGTACCCGGGGCAGGGGGACTTCGAGTCATGTTGGATACAAAGACAAATCTCAGCAGCCGCGACGTTGCGAGGCTCCTCGACATGAGCCCGGACCGGGTCAACGAGTTGGCCCGAAAGCAGATCCTGCCGGGGCGAAAGACCGGTCGGCAGTGGCGCTTTCGTAAACAAGACATCGCTTCCTACAAGCGGCAGCTAAGGGAGGCGACCGCAGCCTGAGGTTCCTTGGCGCGGCCGAGGGAACGTCGAACGGCCGCCGTGGATTGGGGTACTCGATCTCCCCGGTCCCCCAGGAAGGCCTAGTATCGGTTCGAGTGGGAAGGGGGAGCCGATGGCAACCAACGCGCTTGCTCACGAGAGCAAGATCTATTCGCAGTTTTCCGTCCTCTACGATCGGATTTTTACGAACGTCTTCTCGCCGCGCATCGCACGCGTGGTCGGGTCGCTCGACATCGAGCCGGAGAGTCATGTGCTCGAGGTGGGAGTCGGCACCGGACTGTCCCTCTCCTCGTACCCCTCCCACTGCGACGTGGTCGGGGTCGACCTTGCCCCCGACATGCTCGAGCGCGCCCAGCGCAAAATCGACGAAAACGGCTGGGAGCACGTCGAGTTGGAGCAGGGCGACGCCCAGGCTCTGCACTTTCCGGACGATACCTTCGACTATGTGACTTCCTTCCACGTCGTGAGCGTGGTCCCCGACCCTGCCAGCATGATTCGCGAAATGGCGCGCGTCTGTCGTCCGGGTGGTCGGCTGGTCATCATCAACCACTTTCAGAGCCCGCGGCGGGGCGTCGCTTCGGTGGTCGATCGCCTCGATCCGATCACGCGGCGGCTGGGTTGGCGCACGACCCTGAGCGTGTCCGATTTGCTGGACGAAGTCGACCTCGAAGACATTCAGCGCTTCAAGACCTCCCCGACGTCGCTCTTCACCGTCGTGATTGCGCGCAAGCCCGAACCGGGCGCGCGCGTCTTCGCAACGGCGTAGTTGGGGCTCCCGCCCGCGCGTTCAGTGCTGGAAGGGGCCGGGTTCGCCGGGGATGATGCCCCGTCGGACGAGTTCGGCGGCATCGGCTGCGCTGCGCGTGAGCAACCAGCGGCGGTAGATGCGCAGGGTGTCCCTGTCGCTGCCGAAGAGTTCGCGGCTACTGATGGCCGCGAGGACGCCGACGAGCTCGCCGAACTGGCGCGCCAATGCGTCGAACATCGCCCGGACGTTGTCGGCGCCATTCTCGGCGATGCGGCGGTACGCCAATTGGCCGAGTTCCATGTAGTAGGCGGGCTGTACGACCGTTCGCTCGAGGCAGTCGACGAAGACCCCGGCAACGAAGAGGGCGGTATCGCCCACGTGCTTGTAGAGCTGAAAGCTTTCGAACCGTGATCCGGTCTCGGCTTCGAGGTACGTGAGGGCGAGGGGTTTTTCGAGCAGATCCCCGCGGCTTCGGAGCTGACCCTCGAGGAGGGCAACCAGGTAGAACTCGGTCTCTTCCAGGTGCTCGAGGCCGCGTTCCTTCATCGCGTCCCGAACGAGTTCCCGGAAGAATTCGGTGGGATGTGATTCGAGAATGGTCGATTCCGACATGTCTCGCTCCAGCCGTGCTCGAGGTGTCCGGTGTGGCGAACCTACAATGGGTCTATCGGCTCTTTCGGTCATCGACTGTACTTGACTGCACAGCAGGACGTGAGTAGCCTATCCTTGTGGCAGAAATCAGCGAATCCGTCGGTTCGACCGGCATCCCGGAGGCGGCAGGGAGCGGAGTCGGGCTGTCTCCGGCCGCCATCGAGCGGGTGCGTCTCCTGCTGCGCCGCGAGAATCGCGCCGAGGGAGCGGGACTTCGCGTTGGCGTCGTCAATGGCGGTTGCTCGGGCATGCAGTACACGCTCGGTTTCGACGACGAGCCCAAAGCGGGCGACGAGATCTCGGTCTTCGACGGCGTGCGCGTCTTCGTAGACGCCGAATCGCTCCAATACCTCGTTGGGACCGTGGTCGATTTTGCCGACGGCCTCCATGGGGCGGGTTTCCGCTTCACGAACCCCAATGCGGATCGCACCTGTGGATGCGGTTCGTCCTTCTCGGTCTGATTCCATCTCCCGGCTGATCGTCTTCGATCTCGACGGGACCCTCGTTGATTCGGCGGGGGACCTCGCCAGCGCCGTGAACGAGGCCCTTTTCCGCCACGGACTGCGCCGGCTTGGCGACGCCCGGATCGTGGGGTTCATCGGAGAAGGGGCGCGCCGCCTCGTGGAGCGCAGTGTCCGGGTCGCCGATCCCGATGCCTCCTCCGATCGCATCGACCAGGTTCTGGAGACCTTCTCCGCCCACTACGGCGAGCATTGTCTGGACCAGACCGGGCTCTATCCCGGCATGCTCGCGGCGATCGATGGCCTTCTACGCGAGGGCGCTCGTCTCGGCGTCTTGACGAACAAGCCCCGTCGTCCCGCCGAGCGAATCCTCGCGGGCCTCGGGGTGCGCGATCGCTTCGACCACCTGATCGCCGGCGACGATCTTCCGACGCGTAAGCCCGACCCAGGGGGTTTGAACCTCCTGCTCGCACGGACGAGGTGTGCCCCGGACGAGGCCGTGCTGGTCGGGGATTCGGTGGTGGACGTCGAGACGGGTCGCCGGGCGCGCGTGCCTGTCGTTGGAGTTGGCTGGGGGCCAGGGTCCGAGGCGGAACTCCGCCGGGCGGGAGCCTGCCATATCGTCGATCGGGTCGAGGACCTGGTCGGGTTGTGCGCGCTGGCAGGCCGCTGCGAACCCGGGGAAGGATGACGTCACGCCGCCGGCGATTCGGCCCCAGTGTCGTCGGCGTTCTCTTCGAGCGCGAGTTCGAGCACGTCGTCGAGCGTTTCGACGAAGGCGATTTTCATGGCGGAGCGCACGTTTTGGGGAACGTCCTCGACGTCCTTCTCATTGCGGTGGGGAAGTAGGACCATCTGGATGCCCGCACGTCGAGCGGCGAGTACCTTTTCCTTGACGCCACCGATGGGAAGCACGGAGCCACGCAGGGTGATTTCACCGGTCATGGCGACGTCGGGACGCACCGGTCTGCCGGTCAGAAGGGAGGCGAGGGAGGTGGCGATGGTGATGCCGGCCGAGGGGCCGTCCTTGGGAATTGCGCCCGCAGGCACGTGCACGTGGATGTCGGATTCCTCGAAGAAGTCCGGTGCGATCCCGAGGCTGACCGCGCGGGATCGGACGACGGAGAGAGCGGTCTGCGCGGATTCCTTCATGACGTCGCCGAGCGAACCGGTCAGGGTCAGGCCTTTTTTCCCCGTCATGCGTGTCGATTCGATGAAGAGGATATCGCC
>JAPOLW010000277.1:0-3641 GCA_029976905.1 bacterium
CTCTTGCCCCCTGGGTGCGCCGTCGGCGGGGCGGCCTCTTGCCCCCTGGGTGCGCCGTCGGCGGGGCGGCCTCTTGCACCGTGGGTGGATTGGGGAGTATCTCCGGTAGAGGCGGGGCGATCCGCGGGGTGCCCCCTCCAGGAGGTCACGATGAAGACACTGCTCCCTTTGCTGCTCGTGGTCGTCGTCGGCGGGGTGTTTGGTTGTACCGGCCGCGATGCGCAGAGTGATTTCGGGAACGTTTCCCCCGACGAACTCGAGAGTCTCCTGAACGCTGGGGACGCCGTCGCGGTCGATGCGAATGGCCCCTCCATGCGTAGCCGGTTCGGCACGATTCCCGATGCCGTTCTGCTCTCCGACAACAAGACCTACGACCCGGCCGAGGAACTGCCGTCCCAGAAGCAAAGGCAATTGGTATTCTACTGTGCCAATACGATGTGTGGCGCCGCCCCTACGGCAGCGCAACGGGCGAAGGCGGCCGGCTACGAGAACGTCCTGGTCATGAAGGAAGGCATCATGGGCTGGGCGAAGGCCGGCAAGTCCGTCTCCGGGGGGAGCGCTGGCTGATCCTCCCGATGGCGGCATACGGCGGATCGAAGATCGGGGGAGGGTGCCATGCGTGAGAAGAAACCGGATCGGCCCTCGCTCGAGCTGGACGACTACAGCGGGCCTTTCCAGCCGGATCTACACATCTCGGATTTCTCGAAAGAGGGATTGATGAAGCTCGTCGAGATCGGCGGCTCGATCTACGGCGACGTGAACCGCAAGTGGTACCTCGCGGCGATCAAGCGTTTTGGACAGGAGGTCGCCGATGAAATGCACCATGAAGTCTGGTTCGCCGATGGAGGTTCTGGGGATCACGAAAATGAGGTCATCCCCCGGCTGATGAACTTCGCCCACGAGGACGCAGAGACCACGGCCATGAAGGTGTGGCAGTGTCTGCCGGCGATGAGCACCCGCATGACGCTCGAGTTCCGTCAGACGGGCGAGCACGAATGGGAGATGTCCACGCCTCGTTGCGATGTCCCCGAACAGGGAGAACGGGGTGGCCCCGAGTTGCTCGACTATATGTGCAACAAGATCTGTGGGCACCTCGAACTCTTCGGCTTCCGGCACGGCGCGGCCCGCTGGAACGAGAAGATCCGCATCGACCCCCTCAAGCTGCCGCCGCGCGCCAGCGCCGACGAGCCGCACTGCCGTTGGTGCATCAAGATGACCGACCAACGGGTCGACTATGTGGCCGAACCCGGGGAGTACGTCGAGACACACGGCCTCCAGCGGAAGACGGATGCCGAGATCGTGAACCACGAGGCGGGGAAGTACTCGAAGAAGCCGCAGTGACGGGGGCAAAGAGGATGCGCCGGCGGCGGCGCGGGCCTTGTCTGCGATTTCGCGGAGAGTGCATGGTCGTGGCCGCAGGGCGCCGGGGGGCCCATGCTCGCACGAGTCCGTGATCGATTGCCGGCGCGCTGGCGGCCGACGGCGAAGGCGCTGGCGCCCGCAGACTTCCGACCCGCGGCCCGGGCCGCTCTACCCGCCTTCTTGTGGAACTACCTCGAAGGGGCAGCGGGAGAGCGCCAGTCCTTCGAGGCCAATCGGGCCGCTCTGGCGGGTATCGAACTGCGCCCCCGGGTGCTGCGTGGACTGTCGGAGGTCGATACCAGCATCGAATTGCTGGGTCGTCGGTGGACGCTGCCGATCGCTCTCGCCCCGGTGGGCGCGGCGGGCATGTTCGCTCGGCGCGGGGAGGCCCAGGCGGCGCGCGCGGCACGGCGGGTCGGCGTTCCCTTCACCCTTTCGACGGTCGGGGTCTGTACGACCGCCGAGGTCTCCGAAGCCGTCGCCGGGGAGCCTTTCTGGTTTCAGCTTTACGTCATCCGGGATCGGGTCGCGCGCCGGACCGTGCTCGAGGAGGCTCGGCGCTGCGGTTGTGACACCCTCGTCTTCACGGTGGACATGCCCGTCCCCGGTCGGCGTTACGACGATCTGTACCCGGGGGGATTGGCCGACGGCGCGCGCAGCGCGGGCCTGCGCCGGACGCTGCAGGCCGTCACGAAGCCTCATTGGGCCGTGAACGTGGGGTTACTCGGACGGCCGCACACTCTCGGGAACGTCGCGCCCTTCCTGCGCGATGGCGAGACCGGCTTACGCGACTTCTTCCGGTGGATGGCGGAGAATTTCGATCCGGGGATCGATTGGTCGGTGCTCGACGAGATCCGTGACCAATGGAGGGGCAACCTCGTCGTGAAGGGGATTCTGGACCCCGAAGACGCGGCGCGCGCCGCTCGCGCGGGGGTCGATGGCCTGGTCGTCTCCAATCACGGGGGTCGTCAGATCGAGGGGGCCCCGGGGACGGCGGCCGGACTGCCCGGGATCGTCGCCGCCGTCCGGCCGACCCATCCGGACGTCGCGATTCTCGTCGATGGTGGCGTCCGCTCGGGGACCGATGTCATGCGGATGGTCGCGTTGGGAGCCGATGCCGTCCTCGTGGGCCGGCCGTGGGTCTACGCTCTGGCCGCCGAAGGGCAGGGTGGGGTGGAGCGGTGGTTCGACCTCATCGGTCGGGAATTGGCCACCCAGATGGTCCTGGCCGGGGTGGACTCGATCGCCGGGATCGACTCCGGGACGCTCGCCCGGGCCTGACCCCCGGGCGGGGGAGCGGACCCCCACTGGATGCTTACACGCAGGCCGAAAGGATTCGGACGGTCGGTCGCAATCGGGGAAAACCCCTCGATGTGAGTGCTCCGGACGAACCCGCAAGGGACGAACCCCCCGAACTGCTCCTTGCCATGGGGCAGCCCAGTGTCACGACGCAAAGCAACGAGCCAGAGGGGGGAAACCCATGAGGGGAAAGCATGACACGTGGTCGTTTTCTGCGACCATGAAGGGCTTCGCGCCACTGTGGCCTCCGGGATGAGCGAGTCGGGCTCGACCGGGGAGCCCCGTCCGGATGGGCTCGACGCGCGCCGTTCGTATCGGCGCCGGTCGCCGCCCCGGTCGTCAGCGGCAGGTGAGCCGACTGCCCTCGGACTGCGTCCAGCACACGTCGGGGACGAACGTCAATTCGACGTCTCCCCATCCGACATGGACCCGTACGGTCGATCCGACGTCGGAGTCGTCGATGGCCGCACCCTTGGCCTTGAGCTTGAGCTTCCCGTCGCCGCTTCGTTTCCACGCCAGCACGGCCACGGCGAGACCTCCGGTCGCTTCGCCCGGCCGTCCCCGCCATCGGTAGCGGCGCGCGCCCCGGCGCCACGAAGAGAGCCCCGCCGGAATCTGGCCCTGCCACAGGGTGAGGGCGCCGGTCGAGAGCGAAACGTCGAGAGCATCCGTCGCAGGATCGAAGCCGCGCTCAGCGACTCCGAAGACGTCGGTCACGACGACGAAGGATTGGTTCCCCAGCGGGTCCGTTAGATTGGCGGCCTTGAGTTTGGCCAGACGAAAGACGTCGGCGCCGCCCGACCCACCGCCGAAGTCCTCCGAGGTGACGACGGGCCAGTTGGCGGCGTCCCAGGTGAGAATCTTCGCGGCCACCCGGGAGCGGCCGCCGTCGCTGGCGTCGTAGTAATGGAAGGTGAAGACGTCGCGGTCCCCAGCGGCGGTGATGGCGGCGTGCCCGGGACCGACGTAGCGCGAGTCTC
>JAPOLW010000277.1:3651-5686 GCA_029976905.1 bacterium
CGGCATCGAGAACCAGGGTTCCGCCTCCGTCGGCCATGTCGACGCCGTTGCGGTCGAGGTAGGGGCCTTCGATCGTCGTCGAACGACCGACGCGGATGTTGTAGTCGCTGGCCGTGCCCGAGCAGCATCGGTCCCAATTCACGAATAGATACCAGAAGCCTTCGTGGCGGTGCAGGAAGGGTGCCTCGATTGCATTCTCATCCGCGGTCGAACCGCCATACGAGGCCAGATGGACGAAGCGGTCGGGGTGGCTCCCGTTGGTGGGATCGGCCCAGGGGTCCTCTGGATTTTCGAGGAGAAGGCCCGTGGCCGCATCGAGTTCGACAAGATAGATTCCGCCGGCGTGGGACCCAAAGACCATCCATAGACGGCCGTCGCCCCCGGAGACCACCGCCGGGTCCATCGCCCGGGGATGATCTCCCTCCCCCTCGGAGCGTAGGACGATGCCCCGGTCCTCCCAGGTCCGGGAGACGCCGCTTCCGGTGGAGCGTGCCAGCCCGATGGCATCCTGGATCGAGGCGCCTTCCTCGTCGAAGACGGTGAAGTAGAGGTGGGAGGTGTCGCCCCACGCCGGTGCGTCGAACTCCCCGGTCGGATTCCAGACCTGGACGTCTTCGGTCCAGGCCGGCACACCGCCAGCGAAGATCGGCGCACCGTCGCTCCACAGGCCCGACTCCGGATCGAGTCGCCGGCTGGTGAGGGCCTCTCCGTTCTCCCCAGAGCAATAGAGGGCGTAGCCTCCGCCGTCGGGCATGAGGCGCGACGGATCGTGGCACTCGGGGTCGACGGCGGCGGCCAGCCGGGTCGACCCGAAGAAGAGAAGAAGAAAGAGTGTCTTTACCCTCCGATGTCGAACCCGGTCGCTCCAGAACACGCGCGAAGTCTAACTGACGATTTCAACGGCAGGCAAGACGGAACGAGCGCGGTGCGTGGCGCGCGGTCGGTGCAATCGTGCCGTGACGGTTTCACCGGGATCAGCGCAAGCCGTAGATCCGCTCGACGTTCGCGCCCAGAAAAGCCCGTCGGGTGTTCTCCGACAGCGGCTTCACCATCTCGGTGAGGGCGGGAACCCAGGTCGAGGGGTGGTCGGGATGCGGGTAGTCGGTTGCCCACATGAAGCATTGGGCTCCGACGTGGTCCATCAACAGAGGAGCCGTGGTTTCGTCCGGGTCGCCCGAGATGAAGCATTGCCGGGCGAAGTATTCCGACGGCCGTCGTGCCAGCGGGGTCGTACGGCCGAGGTTGGTTTCGTAGATCGCATCCATGCGGTCCAGGAACGACCCGATCCATCCGGAGCCGGTCTCCAGCACACCGAGCTTGAGTTTGGGGAAGCGCTCGAGAGTGCCCTGGGAAAAGAACGACAGCAGCGCCTGCTGAGCTCCCTGCTTGAGCATGTTGTTGTAGAAGAACTCGCTCGAAAGGCCCATTCCCTTGAAGCGGACGGGCACCGCGAACAAAGGCTCGATGGTGGGGTGGACGGCGATGGGCACGTCGAGGTCGCAGGCGACCTGAAAGAGGCGGTCGTGATCGGGATGGCCATGGCATTTCAGCGCGTGGTTGAAGGGCGCGACGAAAGCCCCGCGGCAGCCGTCCTTGACGGCGCGTTCGAGTTCGGCGGCCGAGGCCTCCACGTCGAGCAGGGAGAGGTGGGCGATTGGCACCAGACGGCCGGCCGTGTCGCGGCAGAAGTCGGCGATCCATCGATTGTACGCGCGCTGGTAGGCGGCGGTCAGTTCAGGGTCGTCGAGTTCGCTCTCCCACAACAGACCGAGGGTCGGGTAAAGGAGCACGCGCTCGAGGTTTTCCCGGTCCGCGAGCTCGACGCGCTCGGCCGCGTTGCCGCCGCCGTAGGGAATGTTGTCCGCGTACCGGCGATCCGGACTCAGCTTGGCCGTCTCCTCACCCATGGCGCCCAGCATTCCGAGCGATCCGCGTGCGGTGCGCTCGGCTGGTTTGCCGTCGATCTCGAGAAACTCGAGCCCGTCGTCGCCGGTGCGGATGCGGAGCGCGCGAGGCCGGTAGCGCTCCTCGAGAT
>JAPOLW010000278.1 GCA_029976905.1 bacterium
GACGCGCGCAAGGGACGCGCGAAAGGGACGCCCGCAAGGGACGCGAACGAGGGACGCGCGAAAGGGACGAGCCCGGAGGCCCGCCGTTCCGGAACCACTCTGGATCGCAGGCTCAGGCGACGGCGCTGTCGAGTGCCGCGGCGAGCTTCGCCTTGGGAACCGCGCCGACGATCTGCTCGTGCACCGTCCCTCCCTTGAAAACGATCAGGTTGGGAATGCCGCGCACGCCGTACTTCGCGGGCGTCTGCGGGTTGTCGTCGACGTTCATCTTCACGATCCGGACCTTGCCGTCGTACTCCTGCGCAAGCTCCTCGACGATGGGAGAAATGGCGCGGCACGGACCGCACCAGGGAGCCCAGAAGTCGATCAAGACCGGGGTTTGCGAGGAAAGAACTTCCGAATCGAAGGTCGCGTCGCTGATCTCTTCCACTGCAGCCATTGATTGCTCCTTGCTGTGTTTGCTCCGAGGTAACCACGCTAGCAGCACCGGGCAAGCCCTTCCACCGGCCTGGGGACGGCAGATTTTCCACGACGGGCGAGACCCGGTCGATCCGATCCGTCAGCGAATCTCCCGCGCGCGATCGGCCTCGAGAAGCCTGGGGTTGCTCAACTCGAGCTTGTCGCGCACCCGCCCGCGGGCAAACGCGAGAAGCGACTCGTAGCCCTTTGAACCTTCGTCGAAGTCTCCTGCCCGGATGCGCTCGCACAGTTCGGTGAGACGCTCCGTCACCGCGGCCGCACGCCGCCTGCGATCCTGCGGTTCCGCGACCGCGCCACACAGGGCATCGAGCCCGGTCCACGCCCGCTCGACGTGCTCCTGTTCGGCGGCGAATTCGCGATCCACCATGCCGACGCAGTTGGCGGCAACACGGGCGAGGAATTGCCGGCGTCCGGTCGTCGCCGGAACGATCTCCTCCTCGAGGAAGGCCTGCACGGCGCCGAGCAGCTCGGAGGCAGTGGGACGATCGTGCATCTCAGTCGGCCTTTCCTTCGATCAGGTTCAGAAGCTCCCACTCGGTCTCGGCGGCCCGACGACCGATGGCGGCGAGTTCGAGACTGGGCAGTGTCCGGTCGAGAAAGGGTCTTACCTGCAGCAGCGTGATGACACCCCAGTGCAGGTTGCCAAAGACCTCCCAGAACCGCAGCGCCTGGAGATCCACGGCTCGCCCCGTCGCCTCCTCGTAGGCGGCGACGAGCTCCTCGCGACGCCCCACTCCTCCACAGGTCAGATCGTCCCGACCGAAGCGCCAGGAGCGTACGCACGCCCATCCGAGGTCCTGCAGCGGATCGCCCACGTGCGCAAGCTCCCAATCCAGCACGGCGCGCAGCCCGTCCACTTCCTCCACCATGAGATTGCCGATCCGGAAGTCTCCGTGCACCAGGGTGATTCGTTCGGTGGAGGGAAGACGTCCCCGCAACCACCGCAGGGCGATCTCGAACACCGGGTGGGGATCCGCCGCGACCATGCGGTAGAGCTCCTCGACCTGGTCGAGGGCCACGAGGGCCGCGGGAGCCCCGGGCCCCGGTCGTGGCAGAAACGAAAGTGGATCTTCGAGCGGGACCCCATGAATGGCGGCAAGCGCCCGGGCCATCTGCGCGGGGAGACGCTTGCGTGCGGTCGCGAAGCGATCATCACGCACGAGGCGGCGACCGATGGTCTCGCCCGGGACATACTCCATCGCGTAGAACGGCCGCCCGAGCTCTTCCTCCCCGGCACAGACCACGGTCGGTACCGGAACGCCGGCCGCGCTGGCCGCCCGCAGGAGAACGGTCTCCTGGGTGCCCGAGAAGGCGCGCTGCCCACCGGGGCGGAATACGAGGACGACGATCGTGCGCGACTCCGACGTCTCCCCCTCGCGCTCGAGCGCCACGTCCAGGCGCCACGCTTCCCGCGCCGCGCCTCCGGTCATCGCCCGGATCTCGCCGACCTGGACCCGGTCGGCCCCGCACGCCCGGGCCAGCGAGGGAGCCAGACGCTCCGCGATCTCGTCGCCGGTCACGGAGGATCTCTACCGCTTTCCCTGCCGACCGCCAACGGGATGCCGGCCGGCGGCAAAGGGCTATCCCACCGAAACGAGAACGGCCGGGGAGGTATGCCTCCCCGGCCGTCGTTGCGCACGTTCGACGCCAAACGTCGTCGAACGCAATCCGCGATCGGGCTCAGTACGCCCAGTTGAGGCTGGCGACGCCGATCCACTCTCCGAAACGACCTTCCTCGGGGTTGGTCTTCGTTCCGCCGTTGTGAACGGGGCCGTTGTTGAAGCGTTGCAGGTTGCTGCCCAGGGCCAGCCACTGGCCCGAGACGCCAACGCTGAACGCGCCGAGGCGCGCCGGGATGAAGGCGAGAGGCACACCGACGCCGAGGCCGACGGAGGCGTAGCCGAAGACGTCGTCCCCGGGATTGCTGCCATTGGCATTGTTGTCCGGCTTGTAATAGTTGTCGAGCGACAGGCCCATCGTGAGCGGCATGCCGACCGTGACCGGGTAGTCGGAGTTCTGCATGACCGTGACGGCCGGCTCCGCACCGATCTCCATGTAGATGCCCTTGTCGTCGCCAAACCGGGTCTTGTCGACTTCGAATCCGAACAAGACGTAGGGGCTCATCGAGAAGCCGAGATCATCCATCTCGGCGCCGTAGAGACCGGCGTCGTCGTAGGAGAGGTCGATGTCGATTTCCTGGACGCTGCCGAACGCGCTGTTCGGGCTCATGTAGGCGATGTAGGTCAAGCCCGCACCAAGGCCGATCGACGTGTTCACGCCGACACCGGCGTAGAGATCGGACTCGTACCAATTCCCCGCGCCAAGGCCCTGGGGCGTGTTGGCGTTGGCCCGATTCGTCTGCACGCTATTCCAGGTCCCCGCGGTCAGCGAGACACTCGAGACAGCGCCCTGATCACCCTCGGCGGACTCCCAGACGTTCCAGGTCACCTCGCCCCACGGCTGCCAGATGAGACCCGTCTTCGCTTGCAGAATACCGCGGAAGAAGTAGGCGTTGGTCAGATCGTTGCCGATGGCGAACGAAACCGAGCCGTTGTTGATGGCGCACTCGGGGCAAGGCTCCGCTTCCGCGATGACCTCTTCCCCCACGATGACCTCTTCGGCCTCGATCTCGTCCGCGATGGCCGGCGTCGCGGCCAATCCGAGCGCCACGAGCACGGCGAAACTACCCCGGACAAACTTTTTCCCATACATGACGTTCTCCTCCTCTGTGATTCCACACGGTGGGAAACGGATCGGCGAACCGACCCCGCCGGCTACGCCCCGCATCCCCTCCACAAATCCACCCCCGACGCCTCGGTGACGTCGGGAAACCACTCCTCCATTTGCGCATCCTGCGAACGCCGGAACGTCGTTGGACGGGGTCCGGCGTGCGGCGCCTCTACCGATCGACCCGGGCCTGCACAAGTCCCCGGGAGCTGCTTTCAATTCGACTGCGACGGCAGACCGATTGGAAGGACGCCCCTTCGGCGTTGTATTCTACCCTCATGCGCGAGTACCTCAAGCTAGTCGACCGCATTCTCGTGGAAGGTGTGGCCAAAAAAGATCGGACCGGGACGGGGACCCTGAGCATCTTCGGACACCAGATGCGCTTCGACCTGGCCGAAGGGTTTCCCTGCCTCACCACCAAACGCCTGCACCTGAAGTCGATCATCCACGAACTTCTCTGGTTTTTGCAGGGCGATACGAACGTGGCGTATCTGCAGCGGAACGGCGTCCGCATCTGGGACGAATGGGCGGACGAAAACGGCGACCTGGGCCCGGTCTACGGATACCAGTGGCGTTCCTGGCCCGCCCGGGATGGACGAACGATCGACCAAATCCAAAGGATTGTCGATGACTTACAAAGCAACCCGGACTCCCGCAGGCTGATCGTCAGCGCCTGGAACGTCGCCGACGTCGATCAGATGGCGCTGCCTCCCTGCCACTGCCTCTTCCAGTTCTACGTCGCCCAGGGCCGGCTCTCCTGCCAGCTCTACCAGCGCAGCGCCGACGTTTTTCTGGGAGTGCCGTTCAACATTGCCTCCTACGCCTTGTTGACGCTGATGCTCGCCCGGGTGACCGGCCTCGAGCCCGGCGAATTCATCCACACCCTGGGCGATGCGCACCTCTATTCGAACCATCTCGAGCAGGCGCGATTGCAGCGGACCCGGGAACCCCGGCCCCTGCCCACGATGGAGATCCTGCGAAATCCGGGTTCGATCTTCGATTTCCGCTTCGAGGATTTTGCGCTCGGCGGCTACGAACCCCATCCGCACATCGCCGCCCCGGTCGCGGTATGAGCCGCCCACTGGCGCCTCCCCGCAGCGCGGCGACGGCGCGACGAGGGGTTTCGTGACCGTCTCCCTCATTGCCGCCATGGCGCTCAACCGCACCATTGGGTGCGATGGGGGTCTGCCCTGGAATTTGCCAGCCGACCTGAAGCGCTTCCGCGAGCGCACCACAGGGCACGTGATCATCATGGGTCGCAAGACGCATGAGTCGATCGGTCGACCCCTGCCCGGCCGCACGAATGTCGTGCTGTCACGCCGTGCCGGCTACACGGCGGCCGGCTGCGTGGTGGCCAGAGACCTCGATGGAGCTCTCGAGCAGGCCCGGGACGCGGGGGAGACCGAGGCCTTCGTGATCGGGGGTGCGGCCATCTACGAGCAAGCCCTTGCGCATGCCGACCGGATCTACCTCACGCAAGTGCACGCGGACGTGCCGGGCGACGTCTTCTTCCCACCCCTGGAAGCCTCGACCTGGCGTGAGGTCGAACGCGAGGAACACCCTGCCGACCAACGACACGCCCACCGCTTCGCCTTCACGGTACTGGAACGGATCTAATCGACGTGCATCCTTCCAAGGATCGAGAACACGCCGGCAACGCAGATTCCGAAGACCACCATTCCCACAATGAAAAGAACATAATCGTCGATCGGCGCTTCCATCGAGACCTCCTTGCAGTCCGCCCTCCGACCCGGACCGGGCCGTGCGGGCTTATTGCCACTTGCGGGAGGGCGAATCCAGCCCCTTGTCCTCCCCGCCCATCCGGCGATATTCCGTTTCCAGGGAGGAGAGGTGCATGATGATGTCAGTGGCACGAATCGCCCGGGCCCTTCTGCTCACGGGCCTCCTGTCGCTCACCGGTGCTGCGGGCGTGGCCGCCCAGACCTCCTGGGTCGGCGGCGAAGTCAAGCTCAATCTGCGGCGCGGGCCGAGCACGGAGTACAAGATCATTGGCTCGGTCTCGAGCGAAGAGCCCGTCACTGTGCTCGACAGCCAGGACGGCTGGACGCAGGTACGGCTGGAAAATGGGCAGGAGGGCTGGATCCCCGGTGGCTATCTGTCGAGCGAGCCGCCGGCGGCGATTCGCGCCGAGCGACTCGAGACCGAAGCGCGGAGCCTGCGCGACCGACTGGCAACGAGCGAGACGGAAGCCGAGCGCCTTCGCTCCGAGAACCAATCCCTCTCCGCAGCGGAGACCGAGCAGCGCGAACGCATCACGGCGCTCACCACCGAAAATCACGAGCTGCGAGCCCTGGTGCGTTGGCGCGAATGGATTACCGGCGCATCGATCCTCGCGATCGGCATGATCGTGGGCGCCCTCCTGCGACGGCGGTCGGGGCGGCGCCGCAGCGACCGCTTGCGACTCTGAGACGAGCGGACCTCCGCGGCCACGCCACCCCGGCACCACCCCGCCGGTCGA
>JAPOLW010000279.1 GCA_029976905.1 bacterium
CGAAGCTCTGCTTCCAGTTGCTGAACATCCCGGTCATCGACGATCGGCTCGAGACCATCTCGATGCGGCAGTTTACCGATACGCCCATGTGGAATCGGGAATCGGCCGCTCGCAGCTGGCGCTACTATCTGGCCGAGGGGTCGAACGACGTCTCGCCCTATGCGGCTCCCGGACGTGCCTCCGATCTGCGCGGATTGCCGCCCGCCTACATCTCGACGATGGAGTTCGACCCTCTGCGCGACGAGGGAATTCTCTACGCCTTGCGGTTGCTCGAGGCGGGGGTCCCGGTGGAGCTGCACAACTTCCCGGGCACCTTCCATGGCTCGGCCGTCGTCACCACCGCCGAGGTGTCGCAGCGTTCGACGGCAGAGATGATGGCCGCACTCGGGCGCGGTCTGGGTGTCCCTAGAAGCGGTAGCTGAGCTCGCCCCCGAAGGTGCGGGGGGCGGCGTAGTAGGGCGTCGAGACACCCCAGGAAGCGGCCACGGAGGTGAGGCCGAAGGTCTTGTACCGCATGTCGGTCAGATTCTTCGCCCACAGTGCCACCTGCGCGCGATCGTCGAAGAAGTCATACGAGAGTCGCCCGTGCAGGAGGTTGTACCCGGGTTGGTTGGTGGCATCGACCTCGATCCCTTCGAAGTGCATGAAGCTCTGGTAGTACCAATCGAGTCGCGGTGTGAGCCATCCTTGCAACCAGTCCGGGCCGGGCCACGAGATTGCGAAGGAGTATTGCGCGGAAACGTGTGTCTGGAGCTCGGGGGCGCGGCGGAATGTTTGACCGGCCCGGTCGATGGTCTGGCCGTTGCGGTCGTCGATGGCGTTGGGGAACGAGTCGTAGCGGGTGTGGAGCAGGCCGACCGAGCCCGTCAGGCGCAGACCGCTCACCGGAAGGGCCAGGAGTTCGAATTCCGCGCCGCGGGTGGTTGCTTCGGCGGCGTTCTGGGTGAGTTGGATGATTGTCGGAATCTCATCGCCCGGCCGGGTCAGGTCGCGGACCGATGTGACCTGGATGTCGTCGTATTGGCCGAGGAAGAATGAGGTATTGAACGTAATGCGTTGATCCCAGGCGATCGATTTGAAGCCGAGTTCGAAGGAGTCGAGCGTTTCGGGGGCAAAGGGATCGAGCGAGTCTGCGATGGGGTTGAAGACGGCGTTGAAGCCACCGCCCTTGAACCCGCGCGCGTATGTGAAGTAGGCGAGGAGGTGATCGAGCGAGAGCGGTTCGAGCCAATCCGCGGGCGCGCGCAGGGCGATCGAGCCCATGGGGGTCCACGAGGAGAAGACCTTGTCCGCGCCCGTGTCGAGACTCGGTGGATCCGCGGGCGCGGTCGGGTTCGTGGTGAAGACGAAGGCCCCTTTCTTGTCCTCGGTGTAGCGTAGGCCGGCGGTGAGGCTCATCCAGTCGAAGAGATCGTAGGTCGCCTGCGCGTAGGGCGCCCACGTCCAATTGTCGATGTTCGTCTGCTGGTTGGAGACGAAATCGAGGACGCCCAGACCCGAAGCGACGGTGCGACTGTCGAGGCCGGTCTCCCAGAGCGCAAAGAATCCGACGACGAAATTGAGGTCGCCGTCGAGAGCCGCGCCGTTCAGCTGGACTTCCTGGCTGATCTGGCGTTGGTGGCCGGGCGGTCCATCGAGGGGACTCGGTCCACCCGCGCTCGAAATCTGCACCGCCGGAAAACGCGTCGCGTCGAGATCGAGACGGATGCGGACGGCCTGCTCGCGCCAGGAGGTGATGGAGCGCGCCTCGAGGTTCTCGAGACCAAGCGCATCGCCGAGAGCCCAGGTGGCGGTCCCCCAGACGCCGTAGCTTTCGACGACCGAGAGTTGAGCGGTATTGCCGTCGAAGCGGAAGGGCTGGGACGCCTCGCAGTCCTCGACGTAGCCGGGGTAGACCCCGATCAGGGGTGCACGCGGGTTGGTGACCTCGCAGCGAGGTCCGAGCCCGGCGTTCTGGTCCTTGCTCCAGCTCCCGGAGACGTCGAGGGTGAGACCGTCCACGGGCAGGAAACGCAGGCTTCCCAGGAAGGAGAGCGAGTTGCGGTTGGACAGCATCTGCCCGTTGCGAACGTTCTCGACGTAGCCACCGAAGGTCCGCTGGGCGAAGGCGATTCGCGAGAAGAGCTTGTCTGCGAGCCAACCGATCCGGACAGGAAGGTTGAGCATGATCCGGCTATCGAGCGTGCCGAGGTTGCCGGGGCGGAGCATGGCAAAGGCTTCGAGATCCTCGTGTGGCTTGACCGTGCGGATGTCGATCGCGCCGCCCACGGTGTTCTTCCCAAAGAGTGTTCCCTGCGGCCCGCGCAGGACTTCGATCTGGCCGACGTCGACCGTGTCGATGATCGAGCCGGCCGCACGGGGCAGGAAGACGCCATCGACGTAGATGCCGACGCCGGCGTCGAAGGCGATCTCGGCGGTCGAGGTCCCGACGCCGCGGATGAAGACCTGGGCGCCCTGGCCATTGTTCGAGGTCTGGAACTGCAGATTCGGGACCAGTTCCTGGATCTGGTCGAGACGGACCACGCCGGCTTCGCGCAAGGTGCTCTCGGAGAGTGCGGTCACCGAAACCGGGGTGTCCTCGAGCAATTCGTCGCGCTTGCGCGCCCGTACCACGATCTCCTCGACGCGGACGTTTGCTCGCCGGCGCGCCTCGGCGGATTCGACCATGTCGGCCTGCGTGGCGGCCGATACGTTTTCAGCGGAGGGAGTGGCCCCGGCGGGGTCGGCCGGCCCCGATTGGGCCCGGGCGAGCGTGATCCCGCCGAGAAGCAAGGCCGTCAGTGCGCCCGGGAAACTCGCGGGGAACTTCCGACGCATGCCGGTCCCTACCACGGTTTGCGCGCGCGTCGAAGAGCCGACACGGGTGAGTTGACGCGATGGTGGCACCCGAGCATTGTGACCCTGGAGGAGCCCTCATGAGTGTCGCCCCCGAAACCGCCTATGCCACCATCACCGTCGAACCGCTCTCGCCGACCATCGGTGCCGAGATCGGCGGCGTGCGAATGGGAGGAGACGTCCCCGCCCAGCAGGTAGCGGAAATCCGTCGCGCCCTGCTCGACTGGAAGGTGATCTTTTTCCGGGACCAGGACGTCCCGGTCGAGGAACACATCGCCTTCGGCCGCCTTTTCGGCGAGTTGGAGATCCATCCGTTCACGCCGAACCTGGAGGGGCATCCCGAGGTCGTCGTGATCCACCACAACGAGCGCTCGACGTCCGGCCAGAACGATTGGCATAGTGACGTGACCTGGCGTCTCGAGCCCTCGCTGGGATCGATCCTGCGTGCGCGCATCATTCCCCCGGTCGGCGGGGATACCCTCTTTGCCGACATGCACGCCGCCTGGAAGGGCCTTCCGGAGCCGATTCGGGAGAAGATCGACGGGATGACGGCCGTGCATTCCTTCACGCGCGTCTTCGGACATGGCCTCCCCGAGGAAAAGCAGGCCGAGATGCGCGAGCAATACCCCGATGCGCGCCATCCTGTCGTTCGTACGCATCCCGAGACGGGCGCGCGGTCGCTGTACGTGAACGGCGCCTTCGTCTCTCATCTCGAAGGCGTCGATGAGGTCGAGGGCAGCCGCCTGCTGCGCCTGCTCTACCGCCAGGCATCGATTCCCGAGTATCAGTGCCGCTTTCGCTGGCGGGAGAACTCGGTGGCCTTTTGGGACAATCGGGCGGTACAGCATTACGCCGCCTTTGATTATCTGCCCCACACCCGCCGTGTGGAACGCGTGACCATCGCGGGCGACAAGCCCTACTGAGTTTCTTGCCGGCCTCTCCCTCCGCCCGGCCGAACCATGCACACGTGGGGGATCTCGGCTTCGACGAAGGGCGCCCCCTCGCGCCTCCAGCCAAGTCGCTCGTACCAGGGCTCGAGGTGGGCCTGCGCGTGGAGACGGGCGCGACGTCCGTCGAGGACGTCGTGGGCGGCGTGCATCAGTCGCGTGCCGAGGCCACGGCGCTGATGGTCGGGATGGACGGCCACACGGCCTACGCGCGCGGGTTCGCCCGCGAGGTCGAGGCGGGCGGGGGCCAGAACGCGGCCCTCCGAGGTCCGTCCCCAGAGATGGTGGAAGCCCGGATCGGCACCGTCGACCTCCGGCTCCGACGTGATCTTCTGGCCG
The DNA here is from genome assembly GCA_029976905.1 of bacterium. Taxonomy (GTDB): domain Bacteria; phylum Desulfobacterota; class Binatia; order UBA12015; family UBA12015; genus VGTG01. The sequence goes on from JAPOLW010000279.1 coordinate 4,122, forward strand.
ACGACGAAGACCAGATCGCGCAGGTGGAGAATCTCGTAGAGTTCACGCAGGGAGAGCGCGTCGAAGGGTTTGCACGCAAAGACGAGATCGACGTCCGAGGGCGTGGCCACGTCAGGCTTCCCCGTCGAAAATCGCCGCGACGGCATCGACCTGTCGGCGGCGGTGGAAGCCGAGCTTCTCGTAGAGGCAGAGCCCGCCCGCGTTGGTTGCGAGCACGTGCAGAAAGGCCTCCTCACCTCGATCGCGGATCTGCCGCACCAGCCAGGAGGTGAGTGCCGCGGCATAGCCACGCCGACGGGCGTCGGGATGCGTGCAGACCGCCGAGATCTCGGTGAAACCCGGTGCCCGGAAGCGCTCGCCCGCCATGGCGAGGAGCTCGCCCTGGCATCGGATGCCGACGTAGGTCCCGAGTTCGCGTGTGCCTGCGAGATAGGGGCCGGGCTCGGTGAGACGGGCCAGGGCGAGCATGTCGTCGGCGTCCGCGAGGCCGAGCCGGACGATCTCCTCGTCCGGCTCGGGTGGCTGGGGCCCGGCCAGCAGTTGCCAGGTCGGCTCCCGGAAGATTTCCCGCCACCCGTCCGGGGGAGGTGGAACCTCGTCCCGGAAGAGCACCGCCACGCCTCCCGGTCCGACGAGGGTCCCGAGGTCGCTCCAGGCTCCGGGGGCGAATCGATCGACGGCCGCAAAGACCGAAATCCGGGGGTCGAAGCGACCGCTGCGGCCCGAGGGGCTCCATTCGGCCAGCCCTCGTTGCGGCCCGCGCAGCGCGTGCCACACGACGTTGTCGAGGACGTCCTCTCTCGCAGGCGTGGCCTCCATGAGGTACCCGGGTAGACCATGAGGACGCCCGACACCACCGATGGGGGCTTCGACGTTGCCGGGGCCGATTTCGCACGCGAGGTTGCCGACGCAGTCCACACGCAGGGTTTCGCGATCGTTCCCGGGGTGATCGACCGTGCGCGGTGCGACGAGTTGATCGATGAGGTCGACCGGGTGGAGAAAGCGTGTGGCATCACGTTCGGCACGAACGACTTCGAAGGCTTTCGCACCCGTCGCATCTTCAATTTGATCCAACGAAGCTCGCTCTTCCGGGACCTGGTTCTGCACGAGAAGGTGCTTGCGATCGTAGAAGCCCTTCTCGGGCCGGATTTTCTCCTCTCCGGCACCACCTCCATGCACATCAGCCCCGGAGAGACCGAGCAGCTGCTGCATGCGGACGACGGTATGATCACGCTTCCGCGGCCGCACGTCCCGACCCTCGTCACGACCCTATGGGCGCTTGGCGACTTTCTCGAAGAGAACGGTGCGACACGGGTGGTGCCGGGTTCCCATCGCTTGGAGACGATGCCGAAGCCGGGCGAATCGCACGCATCCATGGCGGCGGTGATGCCGGCGGGCAGCGTTCTGATCCTGCACGGCTCCACCTGGCACGGCGGCGGCGCCAACCGGACGGACGACGGAGAGCAAAAAACCACCCAAAATGAAAGTTCTGACAGAGAAGACACTCCCCTAAGCAGTCCCATTAGGCAGATTACAGGTGTGATGACGTGATTGCGTACT
>JAPOLW010000027.1 GCA_029976905.1 bacterium
TTCCTTGACCAGCCCGCTGGCTTCGATGTGCGCTCGCTCCTCCACTCCACTCTGCGTCCATCCCTGGCCGATCACTCGTAGCGGATCACCTCGACCGGTGCGAGGCGGGCCGCCTGCCGAGCCGGATAGATCGTGGCGAGCACGCAGATGAGGATCGATGCCCCCGCCACCAGGAGAAAATTCTCGGGTTCCAAGCGCACCGGCACGGTGTTCACGTAGAAGACATCCTTGGGCAATTCGATGAATTGGTAGCGCCGCAGGAGCAAAGAGCCCACCAGCCCCCCGAGCAGCCCGAGAGCCGTCCCGAGGACGCCGATCAGCGCCCCCTTGAAGATGAAGATCCGCCCCACGGCCTGGTGGGTGGCCCCCATCGACTTCAGGATCGCGATGTCCTTGCGGCGCTCCATGACGACCATGATCAGGGTCGCGGCGATGTTGAAGGCCGCGACGAGCACGATCAACATGATGACCACGAACTGGATGAGCTTCTCGAGCTGGAAGGCGACGAAGAGGTTTCGATTTACCTCCATCCAGTCGCGCGCGTAGTAGGGATAGCCGAGACGCTCCTCGATCGCCGTCGAGACCTCCCGCGCGGCATTGAGATCCTCGAGGCGGACTTCGATGCCGCTGACTCCGTCGTCGAGCTTGAAGAATCGCTGCGCGTCGTCGATCGCCATGTACAGAATCGTGGAGTCGTAATCGTACATGCCCGAGTCGAAGAGACCGCCGACCGCGTAGCGCTTCACCCGCGGCACCATGCCGACGGCGGTGGGTGAGCCGAGCGGCGACATCAAGTTGACCCAATCGCCGACGTCGACCCCAAGGCTCCGGGCCAGCTCGAAACCGAGTAAAATGCGCGGCGCCTCGACGCTTTCGATTTCGCCGTCGAGAAGCGTCTCGACCGGGAGGGGCTCCCCGAGACCATCGGCCGAACCCCGCAGAAGGTGGCGACGGACCTCGACGACGTCGTCGATCCGCCCGGGTTCGACACCTCGCACCACCGCTCCAGAAACCGCATCCGCACTACTGACCATGGCCTGGCCGTAGACGAAGGGCGCCGCCCGGGCGACGCCCGCGGTCGACGCAACGGTCTCCTCCACCGAGGCGGCGTCGCGCAGATTTCCCCCGTGACTGAGAACGACGACCTGCGGATTGAATCCCAGGATGCGCTCGCGAAGATCTTCCTCGAAACCAGTCATGACCGCGAGCACGATGCAGAGGGTCATCACACCGATGGCGACCCCCGATCCTGCGATCAACGCGATCAGCGACACGAAGGCCTCGCGGCGCCGCGCCCGGAGGTACCGCATTCCGACCGACAGCTCCCACGAGCCCAGCCAGGGCTTCATTGCCGCCTCTCGTGCCGGAGCAGCGGGAAGAGGATCGCGTCGCGGATGGAGGGAAGGTTACAGAGCAGCATGACGAGCCGATCGATCCCGACGCCACAGCCGGCCGCGGGCGGCATGCCATATTCGAGCGCGGTCACGTAATCCTCGTCCATGGGGTGCGCTTCCTCGTCCCCCTGGTCCCGATTCGCCACCTGAGCGGCGAAGCGCTCGCGCTGATCGTCGGGATCGTTCAATTCCGAGAAGCCGTTGGCGATCTCCCGTCCCTGCGCGATCAATTCGAAGCGATCGACCAGGAAGGGGTCTCCGTCGCGGGGGCGCGCCAGCGGCGAGACCTCGCGTGGAAAATCGAGCACGAAGGTCGGGCGCTCGAGGGTGTGCTCGACCAGATGCTCGAAAAGCGCCGTCGCGATCCCTCCGGCGCCGGCCCCCGCAGGGGGCTTCACTCCGTGCCGGTCGGCGAGCGCGGCCGCCTTCTCGGCCGAGCGCAGTTCGGCGGGATCACAGCCGGCCTTCTCGGCGGTCGCCTCGAGAAGGGAGACCCGGGCGAAGGGGGGAGCGAGATCGAGGGTGGTGTCACCGCACGGAATCTGGGTCGTGCCGTGCAGGTCCTCGACGAGTCCGACCAGAAGCTCCTCGACCAGGGGCAGCAGATCATCGACCGTCGCGTAGGCGAGGTAGAACTCGAGCATCGTGAACTCGGGATTGTGGCGGGTGGAAATCCCCTCGTTGCGAAAATTGCGCCCGATCTCGAAGACCCTCTCGAAGCCGCCCACCAGAAGACGCTTGAGGTACAATTCGGGAGCGATCCGCAGCTGGAGCTCCATGTCGAGGGTGTTGTGGTGCGTCAGGAAAGGCCGCGCCGCCGCGCCCCCCGCGATCCCCTGTAGGATCGGCGTCTCGACCTCGAGAAAGCCACGCTCGGAGAGGAAGTTCCTCATTCCCGACAGGATCCGCGCCCGCCGCTCGAAGGACGCGCGGACGTCCGCGTTGGCGATCAGGTCGAGGTATCGCTGCCGGTAACGGATCTCGACGTCGGTGAGGCCATGCCACTTCTCGGGGAGCGGATGCAGGCACTTGGCAAGCAGGCGCATCTCGACCGCCATGACCGTGAGTTCGCCGGTACGGGTCCGGAAGACTTTTCCGCGAACCCCGATGCGATCGCCCAGATCGAGCCCCTTCACCAGGGCGAACGTCTCCTCGTCGAGCTGATCCTTGCGCAGGTAGGCCTGGATGCGCCCGCTGACGTCCTCGATCACCGCGAAGGCCGCCTTCCCAAAACTCCGTCGGGCCATGACGCGGCCGGCCACCGAGACCTCGCGGCCGACCTCCTCGAGGCGCTCTGCATCGTCTTCGGCGTGGGTCGCCTGGATCTCCCCGGCCCGGTCGGCGGGCCGGAAATCGTTGGGGTACGCGAAACCAGAGTCCCGCAGGGATGCGAGCTTGGCTCGCCGGGTCGCGGTCAGATCGTCTTCGCTCACGGTTTCCAGGCCCGGGCGCGGCCACCCCGGGGGCAGACGCGCGGACAAGGGCGCAGACTTAGCGTCGGAACCACATTCCGTCAACGCGAGGCCGAAACCCCCCCCGCCGGAGGCCCACGGCTTGCAGCCCCGCCGGAATCGGCATAATTTCCGGATCTGACGTGATCACGCGCATCGGCCGACCCTACTGGATCGCGGGCCGTTTGCTCCTGCTCGGCCTGGCAGCCCTCTTCGTCGCAACCGCGATCTCCAGCGTGGTGCGAGGCCGCCTGAACCGGGCGCGACTGGAGCGCGGCTCTGCCGCCTCGGCACCGACGCGCGAGGCGACGGCCGACCCCTTGTCGACGTATCTCCCGATCGCCCGCCGCGACCTCTTCGCGGCCGTTCGCGAGGACGGCCCCCGCCCACGGCGGGCCACATCCGCGACCGAGGGGCCCGCCGACCTCCTGCTGCTGGGTACGGGCGGGACCGGCGCCCAGCGCTACGGCGTGGTCGAGAACAAGAGGGCCAAGGAGCAGATCCTGGTCCGACTCGGCGACGAACTCGACGGCGCCGAGGTCGTGGAGATCGGCTGGAGGCGACTCCTCCTGCGCCGGGGCGGGAAGGACGAGCTCCTCACCGTTCCAGCCGACCTCGGGGTGAGCGCCGCGACCAAGACCGCGCGCACCTCGACGTCGAGCCGCGCCGGCGGATCGACGGAGGACGCGAAGGTGCGCAAGATCGGCGACGACCGCTTCTTGATCGCGCGCGCCGAGGTCGACCACCAACTCGAGAACCTCTCGTCCCTGTTCACGCAGATGCGCGCCGTCCCCAGCATGAAGGACGGCGACACCCAGGGGTTCCGGGTCTTCGCGATCCGCCGCGGCAGCCTCTTCCAGGAACTGGGGCTTCGCAACAACGATGTGATACAACGCATCAACGGAATGGAGCTCAACGACCCGACCCGCGCCATGGGCCTGTTCGAGGAACTCAAGGGGGAGACGCGACTCAGCGTCGATGTGCTGAGGGGAGGAGAGCCACGGACGCTTTCGTACGAAATTCGCTAGGCCTTCTGGCGGGCCTTCTGCTCGTCGCGATTGCGTCGAGCGCAACCGCGGCCGATCCGGCCGATCCCGGTGCCCCCCACCCGCTGGGGCCCGACGACCTCGTCCTCATGGACTTCCAGGACGTCGAGTTGCCCACTCTGGTGAAGTTCATCAGTGAGATCACCGGGCGCAATTTCCTGCTCGACGAGAAGGTCCAGGGACGGGTGTCCGTGGTCTCCCCGAACGAGATCACCGTCCGCGAAGCCTACGAGGTCTTCCAGTCCGTGCTCCAGGTCAAGGGGTTCACCCTCGTCGAGGCGGGTCCGGTCACGAAGATCATCCCGACCAAGGACGCCAAAGCGACCCACCTGCCGCTGTCGAGTCCGGGCCAGAACAACGACGCATTCGTCACCCAGATCGTCCCTCTTCTCCACATCGCTTCGGACGCGGCCGCCACGCTGCTGCAACCCCTGGTCTCCCGCGAAGGATTGATCAGCGCCTACGCGCCCACGAACTCCTTGATCGTGATCGATACCGCAGCGAACATCTCGCGGCTGCTGGCGATCATCGCTCAACTCGACGTCTCCGGACAGGAACGCACCGTCGAAGTGATTTCCCTGCGCTATGCGTTTGCCGGCGAGTTGGCCGACATCCTCCTCGACGCCGTCGAGGAGTCGGAGTCGACGTCCCAGACGCGACGGGGCTCGAGCTCGTCGTCGGTCACCAGCGTTGCCGCCGGAAGCCGGAAATCCACCACCGCCGGGAAATCCGCGGCGCTCAAGATCGTCCCCGAGGCCCGCTCCAATGCGATCGTGGTCATCGGAAGCCCCTTCGAGATCCGACAGGTACGCGCCCTGATCGCAAAGCTCGACGTGCCGCTTCCACGCGGCACCGGCCGCGTGCACGTCTACGCCCTGCGCTACGCCGACGCTGTCGAACTCGTCCAGGTTCTCGCCGATCTGCTCGGCATCTCGGTGAACACGCCGGTGCGCCAGGCCATGCCGGGACGATCGGTGACCGAGGGCGGCGGTCGATTCGGCCGCGCCGGCGGATCCCGCGCCGGCGCCTTTGGAAATAGCGTCCTCGGCGGAGGAGCCGCGGGCAGCCTGGGAGGACGCGGCGGCCGCCCTCCTCCGACGGCCAGCGGAACCGTCGGAGGTCCCGCCAGCGCGGGCACGGGAGGTGGGCTCGAACTCGAAGGCGACGTCCGGGTCACGGCCGATCCCGCCACGAATTCCCTGGTGATCGCCGCCGCGCCCCAGGACTACGACACCCTGCGCGAAGTGATCCAGCAGCTCGACATCCCCCGGCCCCAGGTGCTCGTCGAAGCCATCATCTTCGAGATCTCGCTCAACAAGGCGCGCGAACTGGGCATCGAGCTACAGGGCGGAACGTCGGCGCTGGGAGGGAACGCGGTTCTGGTCGGACAGACGAACTTCCAGAACCTGGGCGCCCTGACCTCGGCTCTGACCACCGGCGACACCTCGGCTCTCGCGGGCGTGCCGGGCCTGCTCGGCGCCCTGGTCAGCCAACAGACGATCCAGCTCCCCGACGGCACCGAGGTCCCCGCCGGGATCGCGATGATCACCGCCCTCGAAGGAAACTCCGACATCAACGTCCTCTCGGCGCCGAACATCCTCACCTCCGACAACGAGGAAGCGGAGATCGTCGTCGGCCAGAACGTTCCCTTCGTGAGCAGTCGCTCGACCAACGAGACCAACCTCTCCAATACGTTCAGCCAAATCGATCGTCGCGACGTCGGCATCACCCTTCGCATCACACCGCAGATCACCCAGGGCGACAGCGTGCGTCTCTTCGTCTTCCAGGAGGTATCGGCCCTGGTGCCGACCAGCGAGGCACAGGTTCTGCAGCTGGGCCCGACGACCTCCCTGCGTTCGGCGACGACCACCGTGGTGGTGGAGGACGGCGAGAGTGTCGCGATCGGCGGCCTGATCAACGATCGCTGGATCGATCAGGAGCAGGGCATCCCCTACATTTCCGACATTCCCGTCCTCGGGCAGCTGTTCACCTACGAGTCCAAGCAGAAGGAAAAGGTGAACCTGATCATTCTTCTGACGCCGCGGGTCGTGAAGAACAAGGAGGAGATGCGCGTCCTCGCCGACGAATCGCGCTACCGCTTCCGGGACGCGACCCAGGGCCGTGGTGGTCGCTTCGGAGGCACCATGGGAAGCCTCATCCCCGGCCGTCTCCGGTCCGGCCCGGCGGACGAACCCGGAGTCCTCCTACCCGCGACGGACATGTCGGGGACGGCCCCGTGAGCGCGAACGCGGCGACGGAGCGGAGCCCATGCCCGAAGAGATAGCGGAAGCGCAAGGTAGCCTACCCGACTCGGCCACCGCGAGCGCGCTGGCCACTCGCTTCGGACTCGAATTCCGCGAGGGCATTCCTCCGCGCGAACTGGACCCGGCCATCGTCGGACGACTTCCCATCCAATACGCGCGCCGAACCGCGTGCCTGCCCCTGCGCGAACGCGAGGACGGTGCCATCGAAGTCGCGCTGGCCGACCCGCGTGCAGCGCAGGTGGTCGACGATCTACGCGCCCTCTTTCAGCGCCGCATCGTGCCAATCGTGGTTCCCGCCTCGGCCATCCTCGACAGCATCAACCGGGCCTACGACGACGCACAGGGCACGGCGCAGTCGGTCATGGGGGACATCGAGGAAGGTGGCCTCGACGAGGTCGCGCACGAACTGGAGGAACCACGCGACCTACTCGATGCCGACGACGAGGCGCCGATCATCCGCCTGGTGAATTCACTTCTCTTCCAGGCCGTGAAGGACCGGGCCTCCGACATCCACGTCGAACCCTTCGAGCGCGACGTGCTGGTGCGCTTTCGGATCGACGGCATCCTCTACGACGTCCTCAAACCACCGCGACGCTACCACCCGACGATCATCGCCCGGATCAAGATCATGGCGGGGCTCGACATCGCCGAGAAGCGCTTGCCCCAGGACGGCCGTTTGCGCTTCCGGGTCGGCGGCCGCGACATCGACGTCCGCGTTTCCATCGTCCCCACGCAATTCGGCGAACGCGCCGTCCTTCGCCTGCTCGACCGCACCGGCGCCCTCCTCCGACTCGAGGACCTGGGCCTCGCCGGCGACCACCTTGGCCGGCTGGAGCGCCTGATCGATCGCAGCCATGGAATCCTGCTGGTCACCGGCCCGACCGGAAGTGGCAAGACCACGACCCTCTACGCCGCGCTTTCACGACTCAATTCGAGTTCGCGCAACATCATCACGATCGAAGACCCGATCGAGTACCAACTCCACGGCGTCGGGCAGATCCAGGTGAATCCGAAGATCGATCTGACCTTCGCCAGCGGTCTCCGGTCGATTCTTCGCCAGGATCCCGACGTGATCATGGTCGGCGAGATCCGTGACGGCGAGACGGCCGAGATCGCCATCCAGGCCGCGCTCACCGGCCACCTGGTCTTTTCGACCCTGCACACCAACGACTCGTTCGGAGCCCTCTCCCGCCTGGTCGACATGGGGATCGAACCCTTCCTGGTCTCCTCCTCCCTCAACGGCGTGATGGCGCAACGACTCGTCCGACGGGTCTGCCCGGGATGCCGCGTCGAGGAAACTTCCGGGCCGGAGGCGGAGCGCGAACTCGGGATCGCCCCCGGCGCGGCGATCTTCCGCGAAGGGCCCGGATGCGACGCATGCAAGGACACCAGCTACCGGGGCCGCGCGGGAATCCACGAACTCCTGCGCGTCGACGACGAGATCCGTAGCCTGGTGATGCAGCGAAGCGACGCGGCAGCGCTCCGGCGACTGGCCGTTCAAAAAGGAATGGAGACGCTGCGCGACGACGGTGCCGCCAAGGTCGTCGACGGGACGACCACGGTCGCCGAGGTATTGCGGGTGACCCAGGAAGAAATCGGCTGACGGAACCTCCTCGTGGCCGTCTTCGCGTACAAAGGCCTCAGCGAGGCCGGTCGAAACGTCCAGGGAGTCGTCGACGCCGAAAGCGCTCGCGCCGCACGCGCCCGTCTGCGGCGGGATGGGATCTACCCAACCGCCGTCGTGGAGGAGTCTGCGTCGCCCCAGGGTTCGGCGTCGTCGTGGCGGCCGGGCGCCCGGATCACGAACGCCGACCTGGCGCTCCTGTCCCGCCAGCTCTCGACTCTCTTGTCGGCAGGCGTTCCCGTCGTCGAAGCCCTCGCTGCGGTCGGCGAGCAATCCGAACGCGCCGTGACGACACGGCTTCTGTCCCACCTCCGCGATGCAGTCAGCCAGGGGACCTCCCTCGCCGACGCGATGCTCGAGCATGCCGACTCGTTCCCGGAACTCTACGTCGGCATGGTCCGGGCCGGCGAGGCGGCGGGCGCTCTCGACGTCGTTCTCGAACGGCTGGCCACGTACACCGAGGCCCAGACCCGGTTGCGCGCGCGCGTCCGCAACGCGCTTGCCTATCCCCTGATCATGACCCTGGTCTCGGCGGGGATCGTGATCCTGATGCTGGCCTTCGTCGTCCCCAAGGTCACGCGCATCTTCGCCGAGCAGGAGCAGGCCCTCCCCCTCCCGACCCGCATCCTGCTGGGCGCCTCGAGCGCCCTGACCGACCATCTCTGGCTCCTCCTCCTGGTCACCGGCGCCGCGACGGCGGCGGCGGTCGCGGCGCTCCGGCGCCCGGAGGGTCGCGCATGGTTCGACCGTCGCGTCCTCCGCATTCCCCTGGCCGGTCCGATCCTGACCAAGGTGGCGGTCGCGCGCTTCGCACGCACGCTGGCTACTCTACTCGCCAACGGCATTCCCCTCCTCGGGTCTCTCGAGCTGGCCGGTCGGGTGATCGGCAACGAAGCCCTTCGGGCCGCCGTCGAGGACGCCCGGACCGCCATCCGGGAGGGCGCCGGGGTCGCCGACCCACTGCGACGTTCCGGACTCTTCCCGCCCCTGCTGACTCGCATGATTGCCGTCGGCGAGCGCTCGGGCGAACTCGAACCCATGCTGGAGCGCGTGGCGGACGCCTACGAGCAGGACGTGGAGAACAGCCTGGCCGCGCTCACCGCCGTCCTCGAACCGGCCATGATCCTGGTCATGGGTGGCGTGATGGTCTTTGTGGTTCTCGCCATCCTCCTGCCGATCTTCGAGATCAACTCGCTGGTCAGGTAGAAACGTGGAATGATCGCTCGCATGCAAAGCCTGGCGAATCGGAGCCGACTCGCCCTCCGGGCGCTCCCCCGCGGACAGGGCGGCTTCACTCTCATCGAAATCATGGTCGTGGTCTTCATCCTCGGCCTTCTGATCACCCTGGTCGCGCCCCGGATCCTGGGCCGCACCGACGAAGCCCGGCAGACGAAGGCCGCCGCCGACATCAAGGCGATCGAGCAGGCACTGCACCTGTACAAGCTCGACAACGGCTTCTATCCGACGACGGACCAGGGCCTCGAAGCGCTGGTCGCTCCGCCCACCAACGGCCTGATTCCGAAGCGGTGGAACCCCGATGGCTACCTCTCCAAGATTCCCCGGGATCCCTGGGAATTCCCCTACGTCTTCCAGAGCGACGGCGCCGCCTACGTCATCCGGTCCTATGGCGCCGACGGTTCCGAGGGGGGCGAAGGTCCCGCCGCGGACATCGACTCGAGAGATCTGGGATGACCACTCCGGCCCGTCCGCGGGCCGCTTCGAACGCCGGCGGCTTCACCCTTCTCGAACTCGCGGTGGTGATGGGTCTCCTGGGCCTCCTGGTCGCGCTTCTGGTGCCGCGGCTGGGCCTCCTTGGGAGCGCTGCGCTCGACTCGAGCGCACGCCGACTTGCGACGCGGGTCCAATTCCTGCGGGAGGAGGCGGCACTCAGAAGCCAGTGGATCCGGCTCGCCATCGACCCGCGCCGCGGCACCTACCGCGCCGAGCGACTGGTCCCGACCGCGAGCGGGGTGCGCTTCGCGCCGGTCGACGCGCCTCTCTACCGCGAAACCACGGTACCCGCTCCGATCGGTCTCGCGCTCGAAGGTCTGGGCATGGCCGAGGACGTCGACGGAGGAGTCTCGACCGTCTTCTCGCCCGACGGCTACGCCGATCCGGCCCTCCTCTGGCTCGACGACGGTGCCGGCCGACGGGTCGCCGTCGTGATCGACCCGGTATCGACGCGCGCCCGGATCGTCGACGACGACGACCTACCGCCGGATTTGTTGCGGGGAATGCGATGAGGCGACACGCCGACACGAGCGGCTTCACCCTCCTCGAGGTGATGGTGGCCCTGGCCATCCTGGCGACCGCCTTTACCGCACTGTTGAGCCTGCACGCCCAGAATCTCCGGACGGTGGCGCGCGAACGGGGCTACACCGAGGCGCTTTTCCTCGCGCGCGAGCGGCTCGCCGAAATCGAGCTGCAGGGCGCTCCGGAGGTGGGGACCTCGAGCGGCGACTTCGAGGGCCCGTACCCCGGCGAGTATCCAGGCTATCGTTGGGAACTCTCGGTTCTCGTTCCAGGCTTCTTCCAAAACGTCCGCGAGGTCACCGTGCGGGTCATCCCGCCCGACGGCGACGCCGGCGCAGCCGAACTCACGGTCTGGATGCGCTCGTGAAGGCGGTGGTGAAAGGTCGTCACACCGACGGGCGGGAAAGAACGGAACGCAAGCCGGAGGATTCATCTCCGAATGCGCCCCGCCGTCTCCGGAGCGAGGCGGGCTTCACGCTGCTCGAACTTCTCGTGGCCGTCTCGATCATCGCCATCGTCGTCGTGGCGCAGGTCGCCCCCTTCCAGCAGACAATCAAATCGCGCGATCACGCCGAGGCCGCCATCCAGAACGCCTCCGCGGTGCGGCTGACCCTCCTGCACCTCTCGGAGGAACTCGACGGCGCCCTCGCCCTGGACGACGACCGCGGCCGCTTCACCCTCGTCGATCGCAGCCTCGACGGACCGTCGAGCGATTTGCGCTTCGCAACGACCAGCGCCCGACGGGTTCATGCCGGCCCGCGCGACCCGGTGGAGATCGTTCGCTACTACCTCGAGCGCACCCCGGAAGAGCCCGGCACCCTGCGCCTGATGAAACAACAGTTGCCGAGCGTCGTGGCCGACGGTGTCGAGCCCGTGACGATGGTCGTCCTCGACGGCGTGACCGCCTTCGAGGCCCAGGCACTCACCGCTGGCGGTTGGACCGACCGGCTGGACGCCGAAGACGGCCTGCCGCGGGCCGTGCGCCTCCGGCTCACGATGGCGGACCGACGGGGTCCACCCACGAGCTATCGCACCACCGTCACCCTGCCGCTGGGAGCACGCTCGTGAGGAGACTCCATCGGCAGGAGGGACTCGCGCTTTTGTCGGCGTTGTTCTCGGTCGCGTTGCTCACCTTGATCGTCGTCGAAATGACGGAGGCCACCTTCGTCCACAGTCACCTGACCCGCAACGCCGGCAACGCCATCGCAGCCCGCCTCCTCGCTCGATCGGGGCAAATCGGAGCCGAGGAGGCCCTCCGTTCCGCAGAAGGGGGTGATACGGCCCTGCGGAACTTCGTGAACACGATCATCGACACCGCGCCCATCGCCCTGCCGACGGCGCAAGGTCACGTGATGCAGATCGCCGTGCGCGACGAGGCCGGCCGTCTGAACCTGAACGAGGTCGTTCGCTACGAAGAGGTCTTCCGCCAGCTCTTTGCCGAGGCCGGCGTCGATCCCGGACTCGTCGACGCTCTGCGGGCACGGGTCGATACCGGGCAGCAGGCCGGGCTCCGCGACCTGAGCGGAGACTGCGCGCTGGCGCAACCATGCGACCCCCCGAGAGGAGAACTCCGCTCCCTGGAGGATCTACGAACCATCCGCGGCTTCGACGACGGCGTCCTGGCCCGTCTGCGGCCCTATGTGACCGCGCACCGCAGCCGGCGACACCGCGGCGAGGTGAACGCGAGAACAGCTCTCCCGGCGGTCCTGAGCGCGCTCGGATGCGAGGACACCGAAAGCCTGGGGCCGACCCCGCGATCGAGCGAGGACGTCGCCGCCTGGTTGGAGGGGGATCCCTGCCCCGGCGCAAAGCCAACCCCGAAGGACTTCTTCAGCCGCCTCTACACGGTCGTCACCATCGCCTCGGTCGGCGACGCGACCCAGGCTGTCGAGTCGACCATCGAAGTCGGCAGGGGGCCGCTCTCCTGGCGTCAGCGCCCCGTTTGGGGAGTCGGGCCCGGCGGGGTACCGTAGGAAGAGGATGCACGCGCTCGGAGTCGACCGGATCGAGGGTGGTTTCGTGCTGGCCCTTCTCGAGACCGGGGGCCGCACGCCCCGCGTCCTCGAAGTCGCCGACGTCCGCACGGATGCCCCGACGTCCCCCGCCGAGCAGCTACGAGACGCGGTCGCGGCGGTCTGCCCGTCGCCGCCCGAAGCGGTCGGGAGCGCCCTGGACGAAACGCGCGTCACCCATCGCGTCCTTCATCTTCCTTTCGGAGAACCCGCCCGACTCGCAGCAACCGTCCCCTTCGAACTCGAGAGCCTCGTTCCCTTCGACCTCGACGATGCGCTGACGACGTTCACCGTCCTCGACAAGTCCGCGGGCGCCGATGTTCTGGCCGCTCTTGCCCTGCGCACATCCCTCTCCGACCACCTCGCCTTCCTCGCCGAGGCCGGGCTCGATCCCGCCGTCGTCGATGTGGGCGCCATGGCTCTGGCCGGGCTCCTTGGCCTCGCGGGCCGGGACGCGCTCGCCATCGAACGGCGGCCTGGTGGCCTGGTCGCCCTCTTCCGCGAAGGACGGCTGCGTGGCATGCACGTTCTGGGCAGCCTCGACGAGGCCGAACTCGAGCGCGAGATCCGCTGGCTCGCGCTCACTCTGGCGGGGGACGATCCACTCCCGCCCGTGGTCGAAATCGGTCCTGCCGCTGCTTCCGGAGGCCTCGCCGCCGCCCTGGGGACGCAGGAACTTTCCCGGGAGGAGATGCTGCCGTCGTGGGCGGCCCACCTGCCCGACCGGGAACTGCGGGCCGTCGCTCTGGCCGGCCGCGCGGCAGGTCACATCCCGGCCGGGGTCAATTTTCGCACCGGTGAATTCGTCTACCACGCGCCCAGCGAAGAGGCGCGTCTGCAATTGCGAAAGACCGCGGCAGTCGCTGCGGCCACCCTTCTTCTCGGGCTCGTGAGTTACGGCGTCGTCGTGGCCGAGCGCAATAGCGAACTGGAAGACCTCCAACAGGAGATCCGGCTTCTCGTCGAACCCATCGTCCCCCAGGCGCCTCCGGGGCAGGAGCGCGTCCGCATCGAAGGCGCCGTGGAAGCGCTCGAACGCCGTCGCGTCATGCTGGGCGGATCCGATTCCGCGCGCCCCCCCGTCCTCGACGTCTTGAAGCTGATCGACGAATCGGTTCCCGGGAGCATTGCCTTCGAGGTGGAGGAACTCTCGATCGATGGGGGAAGCGTCCGCTTTCGCGCGCGAACCGACTCCTTCGAGTCGGTCGACGTAATCAAGCGCGCGCTCAACGCATTGCCTGGTGCCGCCGAGCCCGACGTCCGCGACGTCAAGAAAGGCATCGACGATCGGATCGAATTCCGGGCCTCCATCGAGTTCGAGCAAGGGGGCGCCGGATGATCGAACGGCTGCTCGCGACGCCGCGCGAACGCTTCTCGGCGTTTCTCGCCGGACTTTCCCCGCGCGAGGCCAACCTTCTCTATGGCGCGGCCGCGACGACGTTGGTGCTCTTTGTCTGGCTCGGCGTCTACGACCCCATGGCCAGCACGCTCGAGGGTCTCGACCGCCAGATCGAGACCGCGCGACGCGACGCCTCCTTGATCGCAGCCCTCGTCGATCGGCATCGAACCCTGCGCCAGGAGGTCGCCGAGCTCGAAGGCGGCGGATCGGCGGAGGGAGCATCTCTTTTCGCACAATTGGAGTCGACCGCCGTGCCGATCATCGGCCGGGAGCGCATCGTCTCGATGAATCCGTCGAGCCGCCCGGTCGGAGACCGATTCGAAGAGGACATCGTAGACATGCGGCTCGAGGGCGTTCCTCTGCGCGACGTGATCGAGCTGCTCTACACGGTCGAATACAGGGATCCGCCCATGCGGCTCACGCGAGCCGTGTTCAAGCGCGAGTACAAAGACCCATCGCTGATCGACGCGACGCTGGTCGTGTCCCGGCTGAGCCCACGATGATCCCCGGGCCCGACTCGTCCGCCCTGGCGCGCTTTGCGGCACGCCTGCGCCCCTCGCGAGAGTTTCTCGGCTACGCCTTCTTCACGGTCGCCACCTTCGCACTCGCCCTGGTCTATACGCTGCCGCACCAGCTCATCGCGCGGCGCGTTGTGTCCGAAGCGACCGCGGAGGCGCCGCTGCGGATCACCTTCACCGACGTTTCCTTCACCCTTCCGCTCGGATACCACTTCGAAAACGTCCAACTCGTGCCCCGCGAAAATCCCGCCCAGAGGATCGACGTCTCCGAAGTCACGGTCTGGGCCCCCCTGCTTTCCGTTCTCACAGGGAACCTCGGCGCGGTCGGGTTCTCCGGACGGCTCTACGGGGGGCACTTTGCGGGAGACGCCTCGAACGACGCCGGAACGGTGACCACCGCCGCGACCTTCGAGGACATCGACCTCGCGTCGCTCTCGGCGCAACTCCTGCCGGCGCCAGGCGTGATCGGTGGAGAAGTCTCCCTTGCCATCGATCTCGCCGGCGACGGACGGACGACACGGAGCAGCCAGGGCACGATCGAACTTTCTGCGCGTGACATCTCCCTCGAGGGCATCGTCGCCCAGGGATTCGTCGTACCCGACCTCCGCTTTGCCGCCCTCCGCGCCCGGGCGGGCCTGCGCGGGAACCGTCTCGAGATCGAAACCTTCGAAGCCGACGGCGACGAACTCCGACTCGGCGCCGAAGGAAGTGTCCTGATCCGGGAGCCGGTCGATCGAAGCGTCCTCAATCTCGAGGTAGACATCGACGTCGCGGCAGACGCCCGCCCCGGACTACGGGTGGCCACCTCTCTTCTCCCGCCGCGCCCAACCGGCAAGCCAAAGCGCTGGTCCCTACGGGGCTCCCTGGCTGCCCCCTCGCTGCGGTAGACCAGGCCGCTGCGGCGGACCCAGGCCGCTGCGGCTGACCTAGGCCGCTGCGGCGAGCAGCGTCCGTACCATCCCGACGTTGTGTCGGTGACCGGTCGCTCGCGCGATGATCTTTCCGCGCAAGGGCCTCCCCAGGAGAGCGAAGTCACCCATCACGTCGAGAATCTTGTGACGGACGAATTCGTCTTCGAAACGGAGTTCCCCGTTGATGACGCCGTCCTCGCCGATCAGGACACAATTGTCGAGACGCCCACCGGCAGCGAGTCCAGCGGCCGCCAATTGCGTGAACTCGTGCACGAAGCCGAACGTCCGGGCGGAGGCGATCTCGTCGCGAAAGGACTGCGGACCGTCGTATTCGAAGACGTAACGCTGCTGACCTATCGGGGCAGGATAGTCCAACGTGTAGTCGATTGCGTAGCCATCGTGGGGTTCCACGACCAGAACGCGGTCGTCCTCGCGGACCTCGAAGCGCTGCTCGACCTCGTAGACCCGAACGCCTGCGCCGGCCTGCTCGACCGCCCCCGCCTCGTCGAGGAGGCGACAGAATTCGAGGGCCGATCCGTCGAGCGCAGGAACCTCCCCCTCCATCTTCACGATGAGATTCGTGATTCCGTAGGCGTTGAGGGTCGCCAGCAGATGCTCGACGGTCTTGGCGCCGAAGCCGCCGCGAAAGAGCGTCGTCGCGTATCCGGTGGAGTCCGCGAAGTCGACGTGCGCGGGCACGGACTTCTCGGTGGCCAGGCTCTGGAAGACGATTCCGGTCCCGGGGCCGGCCGGATGAAGGATCACGCCGGTGCGCACGCCCGTATGGAGCCCTTGCCCGCTCGCCACGACGCTCTTGCCGATCGTCTTCTGGGGACGGACCGGAGACGCCTCTCCTTCCCGGGCGAGAGACACCGCCGCACCGCCCTCTTCCGCCCCCTCACCGTCTCCCTGGCCGAGCGCCCGGCCGATCGACACCAGGAGGGCCTCCAGGGAAAACGGCTTCTCGATGAAGTCGGCCGCACCGAGCCGGGTGGCACGGACGGCGGCCTCGATGTTGGCGTGCCCGCAGATGATGATGACCGGCAGGGAGGCGTGGATGCGCTTGATCTCCTCCAGAAGGGTGATCCCGTCGATCTCGGGAAGCCACACGTCCAGAATCACGAGGTCCGGGCGCTCCGCCCGCAACGCCTCCAGGGCCGAGCGCCCGTCGCCAGCGTCGGCCACCTCGTACCCCTCGTCGGAAAGAACCCCGCGCAGGGTCTCCCGGATCTTCTCTTCGTCGTCTACGACCAGGATCTTCGTCGGCATGTCTCCGCCTCGTCTTCGCATTCCCCGACGCGGACCCGCGTGCGCCGATCTGGGAGAACACTAGCGGAAATCCCGCTGCATGGCCCGGCGCTCATACCGTCTCCCGCACCACCCCACCCGGGGCCCGGCGGAGAGGGAACTCGATGACGAAGCGGCTTCCCCGCGGCCGGTTGTCGCGCACCCGGATGAAGGCGCGATGGTCGGCGATTACCGCAGACGCAATCGCCAGCCCCAGCCCGGTACCCTGGGCCTTGGTCGAGAAATACGGCTCGAAGAGCCGCGCCTTCACCTCGGGCGTCATCCCCGGACCGTCATCGGCGATCTCGAGTCGGACGAGAGCCCGCGTCGGTTCCAGGCCGGTCGCGAGCGTCACGTGGCCGAG
>JAPOLW010000280.1 GCA_029976905.1 bacterium
GCGGGATCATGGTGAGCGGGATGAGGCGGCCCTTGCCGGCACCGCCGCACCAGTCGTCGATCATCCAGTCGTTGTAGATCTGCAGACAGCGCAGGGCGAGTTCCTTGTCGTCGCGTTCGGCGAAGCCCTGCCCGGCAAAGCGGGGAAAGATGTTGGGAAAGCAGATCGCCGCCTCGACGTGGTTGAGCGTCATGTCGGCAAGCCGCGCGTCGCGGTCGTAGGTACCCGGACGCAGATCCTCGTAGACGGCGGGTACGTTGCGCTGCTCGCTGCGCGGGATGCCGGCGGGCGCATGCAGCAATCCGGTCGGCGTGGCGAGGTCCTCAAAGAGCCAGACGTCGCACCAATCCCCATCCTCGACGTTGCGCTGGAAGCCGTAATGGCCACCGGAGAACTCCAGCTTCACCTTCTCGCGCGAAACCCGCGGCCCCCGGTCGCGCATGCTCGGCGGCAACTCGTCCTGCCACAGCGTCTTGGGCTCCATCACGTGGTCATCGACCGAGATGATGGCCGGTAGATCTTTTTCCTCGGGGGTCATCGCACTCATTTCCTCGTACTCCTCGCATCGGCCGGACCGCAGGCCCCGGCGTCGGATTTGGTATTCTCAGTCGGGACGCGCGGGGCCCACGACGTGGCCCGGGTACCCGCACCCCTCGACGAGCCTGCCCTCGATGACGATCGGAACACCGTTCACGATCGTGGCGTGCACTCCTTCGGGACGACTGGCCCAGCGCCCCACTCCATTGGGGAAATCGTGGACGAATTCCTTCTTTCCCGGCCCGATCCGATCCGGATCGAAGATCATGAGGTCGGCCGCGTACCCGGGCAGCAACATCCCCCGGCCGCTGAGGCCGAGCAAGGCGGCCGGTTGCTGCGTCAGTTGGCGGATCGCCTCCTCGAGTTCCCAACGCCCCCACTCCCGGACCCAGTAGCGCAGGAAGTAGGAACTGAACTCGGCGCCATCGTCGCGGCCGAGGTGGGCACCGCCGTCGGACGTGCCGACGATCATGTTGGGATGAAGCGAGGCGACGTGGGTCCCCTCCTTCCACTCCTCGGTCTCCGTACGCCACACGAATTCGACGGCCAGGTCCTCCGAGAGGGCGATCTCGATCATCAGATCCATGGGAGCGATGCCGCGCTCCCGCGCGACATCGGCGAGCGAGCGCCCGACCAGGGCCTGATTCTCGGCGCGGGTCGCGGCGTAGACCTGCAGGACGTCGAAGTGGGGCGGCGGCAGCGTCGACCCGCGGGCGGGGTCGGTATTGGGATTCTCGACCGCGTGGCGGATCTCGCTGCGGTAGGCGTCGTCGCGCAGCATCGCCGTGCGCGCCTCGACGGTCGCAGCCTCCGAGAAGAGGCGGGCGAAGGCGGGGACGCCATCGTAGAGGCCGGTCCCCTCTGCAATGCTGAAGCGACGATCGAAAGGCCGCGCCATCAGCATCGAGTACACGCCGGCCCCCTGATGGCGGGCGCGCTCCAGGTAGGCGCGCGAATGTTCCCAGGTCGCCGTCGGCGCGTCGACCTTGCTGCGGGCGCCCAGGCCCTGGATGATGACGGGGAGGCGGCTCGCGAGCGCCAGTGCAATCAGATACTCGCCGTCGGACTCGTCCAGGCCGCCGATCGAACTGTAGGGAAGATAGGAGATCGAGCCACGGTTGCAGTGCCCGACCTCCGTCACCAGAGCCGCGAGTTCGTCCCTGGAGGCGAGGCGGCTCGGCACCGGCCGATCGGCGGCGTCGAGGTGCGTCGGTGCATGGGTGGAAGAGAGGCCGGCCGCACCAGCCTCCATCGCTTCGCGCACCAGAGTACGCATCCCTTCGATTTCCTGCGCCGTCGCTTCGCGGACGTTGCAGTCTTCGCCCATCACCCATCGACGAATGTTGCAGTGGCCCACGTAGAAGGCAGCGTTGATGCCGAGTCGTCCCCGGCGGCTCTCCAGAAACTCCGGAAAACTCTCGAAATTCCACGGAATGCCGTCGAGGGCGTCGGGCGCCATGTCCTCGACCCGGGTGAAGATCTGCGAGAGGAAGCCGCGGTCCTCCTCTTTGACGGGCGCGATCGAGAAGCCGCAATTCCCGGCCACCACCGTGGTCACGCCGTGGTAGCACGACGACGTCGCGTAGGGATCGAAGGTCAGCTGGGGATCGTAGTGGGTATGCGGATCGACGATGCCCGGTGCGACCACCCGCCCCTCGGCATCGAGAACGCGGCTCGCGTCGCTCGCCGCGAAATGTCCGATCCCGGCAATCCGGCCATCGAGGATCGCCACGTCGGCACGACGGCGGGGAAGTCCGGTGCCGTCGACGACCAGACCATTGGTGACGAGCAGATCGTATTTCATTTCGCTTCCCTCCCGGCTGCGTGATCCGGTTCGGCACCGCCCCCGCCGCGTTGCGCCCGAACCTCGGCCAGTCGGCCCGCTCCCTCGACCGGCGGCGGCGCGGCGGCGGATTCCTCGAAGATCGCCGACAGGAATTCGAGCGCAGAGTTGATCTGCCCGATCTCGTCGTCGGAGAGCGGCGCCATTAGGCGCTCGGCCGCATCGCTGTAGTCGGCGAAGGCGCGGCGTTCGATCGCTGCTCCACGGGTGGTGAGCCGGATGCGTGCCCGGCGACCGTCTTCGCGATCGCTCATTCGCTGGACGAGGCCGCGCCGCTCCAGCCGGTCGATCATCTTGGTGAGGCCGCCCGGCGTACACCCCAGCGCGTTGTAGAGGTCCTCGGGCTGCAACTGCCGCGGCCGCCCGGCACGGCGCAGGGCACCCAGGATGCTGTACTCACTGGGGGAGAGTTCATGCGGCGCGAGAGCGGCCTTCTGGAAGGCCGGCACCAGATGCGCCAGCGACGAAAGACGCAGCAGGGGCCGCACCCGCTCGAAATCGCGGTCGGGATGCTCGGACCGCCAGGACTCCCGTATTTCTCGAAGCGACGTCATTTCCGCGGCTCCATCGGGATCTATTATTTTCCAAGGAAATAATCAAGGAAAGCATTTTTCCCCATCTATTTCAGTTATTTCGAGAGGATTCCCTCTTCAATCGACCCGGGAGATCCGGGTAGGCCGTGAGTACCCGTGCCCAGTTCGGAATCGCCGCGCCGCCGAGCGGATCGGCGAGAAAGACCTCCCCCGCCCGATGAATCTGGGCGGCAAACCCCTCCACGGCCTGCTCCTCGGCGTGCCGGTCGTAGGGCAGACCGTTGACGATCGCGTCGGCGTGATATTGGCGAACGATGTCCTGCGCCGCGCGCAGATAGGCGGCCCGCAGACTTGCGACGTGGCCGGCCTCGATGACCGTACCGCGACTCGCGAGCGTGCGCAGCACCGTACCGACGATGTCGGCCGCCATCCGCATCAGACCCGCACCGGGATCCTCGAGAGACAATTCCTGGTGCTTGTGCTCGTAGGGAACGCAAAGGTCGACCTGACAGACCCGCTTGGCCGAGGTGTTGCGGAAGACCTCGGCGAGCGTGCCGATCTCGAGCCCCCAGTCCGACGGGATGCGATTGGAGCGAGCCAGCGCCGCGGTGATCGCGAACTCTCCCGAAAGGGGATACCGGAAGCCTTCGAGAAAGCGCAGGAGCGGATCGGGGCCCAGGAGTGCGATCAGACTCTGGAGCAGCGGGGAGACCAGAAGCCGGGCGACGCGCCCGTAAAGCCGGTCGGTCGATCGGCGATAGAAGGCCTTCGCGAACTCGAAGTCGAGACTGGGGTGCGCCATCGGAAGACAGAGGCGCGCGAGCAGCACACGATCGTAGTCCACGATGTCGCAATCGTGCAGGACGAAGGCCTTGAGCTGCGGCTCGGCCAGAAGTCGGCCGAACGCCGTCCACACCGAGCGCCCTTTGCCCGCCTCACCGAGCGGCATCCCGGCGGCGGCGAGTTCCCGGTACACCGCCTGCACGCCCTCCCCGTCGGTCCACAGGACTTCGGCGCGCGCGCCCAGCGGGGCGACGATTTCGCAGGCGTCCACCCGATCGCGTGCCTCCGGGGCCTGGCCCAGCACCACGCAAATCCGGTCGATGTAGTCGGCGCCGCGGAGTTCTTCGACAATGCGGCCGAACGCCGGGGCGCGCAGATCGGCCGCCGTGACCGGGAGGATCAGCCCCAGGGGATACGCGGAGGTCACCTGGAGCAACTGATGCTCCAGGCGGTCGCGATCGGTCCCGGACAGATCGTGCACGGTCGTGACCGGACCAGATTGATGGAAATCGCCCACGCCGCCCAGATCATACTGGAATCGCGGGCCGCGCGCCGGTCCGTCGGGGGGCGGTAGTCCTTGCCCACGGACTGCGGTAGTCTACCGTTCTGGAACCATGGAAACCTGGGCGATCACACTGAACAAGGAGTACTTCAAGTTCTCCTGCGCGCATTTCCTCATCTTCCCCGACGGCTCCAAGGAGCGTCTGCACGGCCATAACTACCAGGTGACGGCCGAGATCGAGGGGGCGCTCACCAAGGACGGGCTCGTCATCGACTTCCTCGACGCAAAGCCGGTCGTCCGCGAGCTCTGCGACTCACTCGACGAACACTGGCTCGTCCCGTCCGAGCACCCCGAACTGACCCTCGAAGAACTCGACGACGGACACAGCCGCGTGACCTATCGCGACAGCCGTTACGTGGTTCCGAGCAACGAAATCCTCGTGCTCCCGATCAACAATACCTCGGTCGAGAATCTCGCGACGTGGTTCGGCCATACGCTGCGGTCGCGCCTCGTCGATCGATTCGGTGCGTCCCAGGTTCGGCGCCTGCGCGTCGCAATCTCGGAGACCAGTGGTCAGAGCGGCGTCTACGAATACCGCACCGATGACCGCGCCTGATCCGGCCGCGCCCGCGACCCCCGGGAACGCGCGGGCTCCAAAATTCCTGGGCGTCGTCAATCTCTCCCCGGAATCGATGGTGCGGGATTCCATCGTCGGCGGTCCCGACGAAGCTCTGGCGCGGACCCGGGCACTCCGCGCCGAGGGTGTGGACGTCATCGATCTGGGAGGACGGTCGATCACGCCCGACGCCCCGTGCATCGACGACGACGAGGAGCAACGGCGCCTGGCCCCGACCGCGCGTCGCCTGCGCGACGAATCGATTCTCTTCTCGGTCGACACCTGGTCGCCGGAGACGGCGATCGCGGCGCTCGGTTGGGGCGCCGACATGATCAACTTCACCGGGCAGGACGCGACGGCGGAGATGCTCGATGCGATCGCACGCGCCGGGGCCTCGCTCGTCCTCACCTATATGCCCTACGGAAACGCGTACGACATGCGCACGCGGCCACGCACTCGCCCCCCGGCGGATCTCGTCGGCGAAATCCTCGGTTTCCTGGGGCCCCGCGCCAGCGCCGCGCGTGCCGCCGGTATCGACGAGGTGATCCTCGACCCCAACCTCGGCATCATCCATCCCGAAACCGACGACTTCGAAAAGATCCATCTGCAACTGGAAATCGTCTGGCAGACCGAACGCCTGCGCTCGCTCGGCCATCCCCTGCTCTTCTATGCCGCACGCAAACCCGAGCGCCTGGCGCGCATCATGATGGCCTCGGCCGTCCTGCACGCCGGCCCCGAGTACGTACGCACCCACGAACCCGGCCTCCTCCGCGCGCTCTTGCAGGTTGCGGATCGGAAGGCGACGTGAGCACCCCGGCCCTCGCTGGACGACGGGCGATGGTG
>JAPOLW010000281.1 GCA_029976905.1 bacterium
TGGAGACGGCTCTGGCGGAGAGCCCTGATCTGTGGCCCCTACACGGTAGGCAATTCACCCCGATGCACCCGTCGGTCGCGCACGGGGATCAGGACAAGCCAAGGCGTTCGGCCAGCCCGATGCGTTGAAGTTTGCCCGTCGGTCCCTTGGGTAGGTCTTCGCGAAGGAAGATGTGGCGCGGTCGCTTGAAGGCGGGTAGGCGGCTTGCCGCAAACTGCAGGAGTTCGCGCTCGGACAGGCTGAAGTCCTCGCGGGCCACCACCACGGCGGCCACCTCTTCGCCCAGTCGATCGTGCGGGAGGGCGAAGGCGGCGACCTGAGCTACGCCGGGGTGTTCGGCCAGTGCGTTGTCGACTTCGATGGGCGAGATCTTCTCGCCGCCACGGTTGATCAACTCCTTGAGCCGCCCGGTGAGAGTCACGTGACCGTCGCGGTCGATGATGCCGCGGTCGCCCGTGCGGAACCAGCCCTCCTCGAGGAAGGCGTCCCGGTTTGCACCGGGCGCGTCTTCGTATCCGCGGGTCACCGAGCGGCCACGAATCACGATCTCGCCCTCGCAGCCCGATTCGTGGAGGCTTCCGTCCTCCTCTCGCACGCGGATCTCGACGCCGGTCGCCCGCCCGACCGATCCGAGTCTGCGCTCGCTGCGCCGTGTCGAATTCGACGCGATCTGGTGGCTCGCCTCCGTCATGCCATAGGCCTCCACCGCGACGCAGCGGAAGACCTCCTCGAGTCTCCGGGCCACCGGCGGCGGCAGCGCCGCCGAGCTCGAGCGCACGAAGCGCAACGAGGCCTGCGCAAGGCGGGACGCGTTGCGTGCCGCCCGGGCCAGGATGGCCTGGTGCATCGTTGGGACGGCGCTGAACCACGTCGGTTGCGCCTCCTCGAGCCACGCGAAGAAGCGTAGCCCATCGAAAGGGCCGGGTTGAAAGGAGGCACTGCCGCAGAGGTGCGGTGCGAGTAGGTTCGCGACGAGGCCGTGAATGTGGAAGAGGGGCATGAGGGAAAGGCATCGGTCGTCGGGCGTGAGCTCGAGTGCAGCGGCGACGCTCTCTGCCGAGGCCAGGAGATTTGCGCGCGAAAGAGGTACGATCTTCGGCCCCCCGGTGGTCCCCGAGGTTGGCAGCAGAAGGGCGGTGTCGGCCGCTCGGTGGTGCGGACGTACCGCTCGGGTCGTTGGCTCGGCGCGAAGCACGAAGGTCCCCGCGGGTTCGGCCGGAGTCGACTCGATTTCGATCCGAACCACACCGAGTCCAGCGAGAGTTTCGGGGGAAATGAAACCACTCCCTCTGGGCACGACGAGGGCATCGATGCGCATGACCTCGAGGGCGTCACGAACATCGCTTTCGCGCAGGGCCGGATTCATGGGCGCCAGGCAGCCCGAGCACAGCAGGGCAAGGGAGAGTGCTGCCGTCTCGGGGCCGTTGGGGAGAAGGGTGGCCACGCGCGCCGGCGGCCCGAGTTCGAGGTCGAACAGGGTCCGCTCCGTGCTCTCGAGGAGATCGGCGAGGCCCCCGTACGTGAGCGCCCTGCGCCCGGGGGCCAGAAGGGCCGGTCGGCCCGGCGGTCCGTCGAGGATTCGATCACGAAGTTCCGTCATGTGCCTCGTTCTCGGTGCTCTGTGCCGGTCACGCATGGCGATCCCGTCGAGGGGTCATCGCCGGCGGGAAGGTATGGCGTGGCCGCCTTTCTTCGTGCTTCCGGGGCGATGCGGCGTCGGCAGATTCGGCGGGCGCGCGCGAGTTGGCCGATCGTCGGGAACGTCCGCAGGGGACCGGACGGCTCATTTTTCTCGACGGCGGTCCGGGTGAGGATGCGTTGCAGGCCCTCGTCGAGGAGGAGGGGAATCTCGCGGGCAAGCCGGCGTCGGCCTTCGGTCAGGGTTGCCTGCAGGGTGGAACGCCAGGGGATGCGCATCGCACGTTGGTAGAGGATGGGGCCGGCGTCGAGGTCGGGCGTCACACGGTGGAGTGTCAGGCATGTTTGGTCGCGATTTTCGTAGATGTCCCAGAAGATCGGTGGTTGGCCGCGGACGAGGCGTGGATCCCCGATATGAACGTTGAAAAGCGGGATCTCGATCGCCTCGAGGGTGCGTCGCGAGAACTGGTTGCCCCCGATGACGATCCCGAGTCGCGGGGAGTGGTTTTGCGTGAGGGCGACGAGGCGCGGGTCATTGAACGTCGCAACAGGGTGCACCTCGAGGTCCCGGTGCAGGACGAAGGCTGCATCCGCGCTCTGGGCGCCCAGGCTCACCCGTCTCCAGAAGCCACGCGTGGTGAAGTGATGGAGCGCCTGAACGGCCAGCGGAATCCCGTGGATGCGCGCGCGTTGGCGCAGACCGCGGTGCAGGTGGCGCATGCGATCGAGTGGTCGTATCGAGTCGGATTGGAGGACGGCCCTTCGAATTTCGATGCCCAGGCGGCGGTGAAGAGCGCGATCGCGCAGAAAGGGGAGCACCAGCGAGGCGTTCGACGTCATGAGCAGGACGTCATGCGGTGCCGTGAGGCTTCCGGTTTCTCCAGGGAGAGGCGTCTCGATCGTGCCGTCCGGCGTCGGATCGGGGCTGGGTCGGATCCTCTTCATCGATCTAGGGCTGGGTGTGCAGGTCGCGCCCCCGGCGATTCCTCCGGGGACTTCGATCGGGTGGCTCCCCGGTCGGTCGCCTGGCGCTCGGCACCGGGGCGAGCCTACGTCTGTTGAGCGAGAGACGGAAATTGTGCACGAGACTCCAGGCCGGGAGGCGTCGAGCGGGGAGGTGTCGATGGAAGACGAACTCGTATTCGAAGTGCGGCTGCGCCCCGCGGAACCGTTTGAAGGCGTCGTTGCCGCCCCCGAGGTTGAGGATGAGCCCGCGCCGCCTCGCCGCCGCGATCTCATGGCTGACCAGCGCTCGGAAGAGTTTGTGCCCCTCTGGAGCGGACGGGTCGATGCCGAAGATGAGGCTTTCGATGCAGTGACCGTTGTCGAGCAGGCAATCGAAGGCTTCGACCCTTCCCTCTCGCTGCCAGGCGATGATGTCGCAGATCCCGCTTTGCAGAAGTAGGTCGAAGAATTCGAGACTGTACTGACAGTTGAGATGGCCCGGGTGACGAGCGAGATAGATTGTCGAATAGAGTTCGTGCAGGCGGCGTGCGTGTGGGCGTAGGAGCTCGCTGCTCTCCAGCCGGAACGCCTCGAGGTCCTCGCGCAGACGGGCATCCGTACGTTGGGTCGCGCGGATCTTCT
Source organism: bacterium (assembly GCA_029976905.1). Taxonomy (GTDB): domain Bacteria; phylum Desulfobacterota; class Binatia; order UBA12015; family UBA12015; genus VGTG01. The sequence continues at coordinate 3,226 of JAPOLW010000281.1, forward strand.
TCGGGAAGTTCTCTTCGGGCTGCGGCGGAACGAGATGGACGACCCGGCTGGGGATGGCGACGCCACCCAGATCGACCAGTGCTGCGGCGTGGTCGGGAGTCAGCGAAGGCACGATGCCAGAGAAGATCAGCGCGTGTTCTGGATGATCTTCGATGAGGGACCGGACGAGGGGTGTGAGGTCCTTTCGGCGCAGGGACAGTGTGGGGTTCGAGGGCAGGAGCCAGTGGTTCACATACGCGACCTTGTCGAATCGTTGCTGGCGGAGAAAGGCGCGCAGGGGAGAGAGGGCGGCCCCGAGGAGGACGCTTTGCCAACGAGGGCGCCGTCGGCCGATCTCGAAGAGCGGGTAGTCGAGGTAGCGTCCGGTCGGGGACAGGATCGACGCTTTGCCGGGAAGCCCGTCGCTCACGATCACCGGTATCAGCCGCGGGCCGACGGGGTAGAGTTTGATCCCGAGTCCGCGTCCGTTGCGCAGGAAGGCTTCGACGCCCCGGTCGGCGAGTGTCTCGAGGTAGCTGTTTTGGACCTCACGATCTCCGTTGGTTTCCGGAGGCCGCAGGAGGTGGGCCGACTCGACCGTGGTGTTCTGCTGGATCAGAGACATCGACGTTGTGACCGGACTCCTAGCATGGAGAGGCGGATCGATCGCATCGTCCCGGGTCTTCCAAATGGCTCGGGGTAGGTTAAACGGAAGTGTGCACCTGCCGGCGAAAACTCTGGCATCGACGGCTGCTCTCGACGCGCTTTGGGACGTCGGACGGGCCATGCACCCGGCCGCAAACGCCCTCGTATCGGCCCGGGCGACTTTGACCTGGGAGGCGTGCGACCGTTTGACGACGCGCTGGGCGCAGCATCTTCGGGTCCTCGGTCTGCGGCCGGGAGATCGCGTGGCCTCCCTGATGCCCAATCGGCCCGCTCTTCTCCTGCACTACCTCGGCTGCTGGAAAGCGGGTCTGGTGGTCGCGCCACTGAATTATCGGTACACGCCGGCTGAAATCGATCATGCGCTCGGCGTCATCGATGCATCGCTTCTGCTCGCCCATGCCGAGCGGCAAGTGGACGTGGAGGCCAGTCGAGAGTGCAGCCGGCTTCCCCTGGGAGTGCTCCGCTTCGCAGACGTCGAGGACGGTGAAGCGGGGCTTGGGACACTCCTGAGCGGATCGGGGGCTTCGCTCGACGGGGCCGCCGTCGCCCGGTCCGACCCCGCGGCGATCTTCTTCACCTCGGGAAGTACGGGTCTTCCCAAGGGAGTCACGCACTCTTTTGCGACCTTGGGCGCAATGATCGCCAGCGCCGGGGAGGCTTTCGAAATGACGCCGGCGGACATCGTCCTGCCAGCCTCGTCCCTGTCGCACCTCGGGGCGTTTCTGTTTTCGCTTGCCGCGCTCTCGCGCGGGGCGGGGGTCGTGGTGTCGGGTACGAGCGACGGAGACGAAATCCTGCCGCTCCTGCGACGCTACCGTCCGACCGTACTGGCGATGATTCCGGCGGCATTGACGGCCCTGGTGCGCGATCACGGGGCCGCGCGCGAGGACTTCGCTTCTCTGCGGCTCTGTCGTGCGGGCGCCGACAAGGTTGCCGCTGAACTCGAGCGCGAGTTCATTGCACTCAGTGGCTTTCCAATCGACGAAGGCTACGGGATGACCGAGATGGGCCTGGCGACCCTGAGTCCGCCCTCCGGTGAGATCCGGGTCGGCTCGATCGGGACGCCGAACCCAGGCTACGAGCTTTCCATCCGGGACGAGGAGGGCGTCGAGGTGGCGCCCGGGATCGTCGGCCGTCTCTGGGTGCGCTCGCCGGCGTTGACGATCGGGTACTGGCGCCAACCCGAAGCGACCGCGGAAGTCCTGCGAGACGGTTGGCTCGATACGGGCGATCTCATGCGCGCCGACGAGCAGGGGTATCTGTGGTTCTTCGGACGCAAGAAGCAGATCATCGTCCACGACGGCTCGAACGTCAGCCCGCAAGAGGTGGAGGCCGCCCTGGCCGAGCATCCGGCCGTTGCCCTTTCGGGGGTCGTGGGCGTGCACGACAGTGTCCACGGCGAGAACGTGCGCGCCTATGTGGCCCTGCGCGAGGAGGCCACCGCACCGACGGCGCAGGAACTGATCCGCTTCGCCCGCGAGCGCGTCGGGTACAAGGCGCCCGAGGAGATCGTTTTCCTCGCAGACATTCCGCTCAATCCGACCGGCAAGGTGGATCGCACGGCGCTCAAGCGTCTGGCCGAAGATCATCTCGACGCACACCCTCGCCCCTGAGTCGCTTCGCGGGCGCTTCGCGGAAATCGACCGTGCCGGGTCCGGCGATCATTCCCGCGTGTGGAAACGGGAGCGTTGCACGACCGCAATGGCCGCGAGCGGCGTCGCTCCGGCAATCGCTCAATCTCGTGCCTCCACACCTGTAGTAATTAGTTCAGGCAACG
>JAPOLW010000282.1 GCA_029976905.1 bacterium
CCCCGACCGCCTCTACGGCCGACTTCACGAACAGAATCGCCTGATGACCAGGAGATTCATGCGCGAGCCGGTGGGGCCGGCGAACGTGCGGTTCGATCTATCGGCCATGGCGGCGCCGCATCTGCCCTATCTCCGAAACCGCGCCGGCCGCATCCAACTCGGCGACGAGCTCGTCTCGGATTGGCGGGCGCGCTCGAGCGGCGGCGTCGTCCAGCTTCGGGCTCTGATCGACGTCTATTTTGGGGAGGCGAGCCGCATCGTGGACGACCCCCGCTGGGCCTTTCCCTGGGGCGACCCGCTGCCGAAGGCGGCCTACGTCTACGACGAGGAGGCCGAGGCCAGACGCAAGGCCGGGGGACGAGAGGTACACCGTCTGCTCGATGGCCTCGTGGCGCGGGCGGGTGGATCGGTGCGCACCGTGATCGGTCCCCGGTCGCATCCGCATCGCGGAGGCGGCTGTCGAATGGGAGACGATCCATCGACGAGTGTTTGCGACTCCTTCGGGCGGACTCACGACCACCAGAATCTCTTCGTGGCCGGTGCGCCGCTCCTGGTAACGGGCGGGTGTACGAATACGACGCTCACCCTGTGCGCTCTGGCCCTGCGAAGCGGAGAGCGGATCGCGCGCGAGATCGGTGCCGATGCACCTCTTGCGCCGACCACCGGGCTGCTCTGATCGGTCCGGGGAGAGACGCGTCTACGGGGCCGGCGTCCCCGGCCCGCCGTCGAGAAGCGGCACGACGTCGCGCGAAAAGCGCCGCAGTGTTTCGAGGTCGTAGGGGGGCGGCAGCATCAAGACGATCTCGTTGGCGCCGGCATCGGTGAATTGCTGGATCTGGGCGGCGACCTGCGCCGGGTTCCCCGCGAGCACCCAGCTCGACCCGGCCGTCTTCGCATCGGCGGGAAGCGGCGCATCGGTGATCGTCCGTAGTTGGAAGACCTTCGAGAGACGCGTCGGGCAGGCGGGGCGCCCACTCGACGCGCATTCCTTCTCGATGATCTCGACGCGCTCGCGGAAGCCCTCCGGCGTGACGCTCGGCGCGGCGTTCCAGCCGTCCGCGTAGCGGCCGGCGAGAGGGACGATCCATTGTTTTCCCTGACCGCCCACGATGAGGGGAGGGCGGGGCGTGCGTACGTTGGGCGGGGCGAAGGGGGCCTCGTCGAGGGAGTAGTGTTCCCCCTGGAAACTCCCGCCGCCCTGCCAGAGAATCGTGATGACCTCGAGCGCCTCGGCCAGGCGCGTCGCGCGTTCGCGTGCCGTCCCGAACGGGAAGCCGTAGGCCTCGTGCTCGCGATGACACCAGGCAGCGCCGATCCCGAGGACCAGCCGTCCATTGCTGATCTGGTCGACGGTCGTTGCCATCTTCGCGAGCAGTGCGGGGTTGCGGTAGGTGTTTCCGCTGACCAGAACCCCGACGTCGAGTTTGCGGGTCTCGTTGGCGAGTGCGGCCAGGGTCGTCCAGGCTTCCAGGTGTGGCTCGGTCGGCGAGTCGGGCGCCAGGAGATGGTCGTTCACCCAGGCGTCGTCGAAGCCCAGGGCTTCGATCTCCCGCCAGGCGCTGCGGACCTCCGACCAGTCCACCCGATCCAGGGGCGTGAGGACGCCCATGCGCAGATGGCCCGCCGACGCCGGTCGCCCCGGGACGCCGAGAAGGAGGAAGATCGCCGCAGCCAATCGCAGAACTCGCATCGCAGCCGAAGGGTAGCTCGAATCGCGGCTGCGCGCAGTGCCGGGCCGCGCGACGGCTGTTTGTTGGAGCGACGGGGCGATGGGCGCACGGACGTGGCCGGGGACGCTTTCTGCGCCTGAACGCGTCGTCCCCCCTTGCCGTTCTGGCCCTGCGATGAACGAATTCGGACTAGAGTCTGGCGGTTTTCCCGCGCGCGTGCTCTCCCATCTCCGGCCCCTTCGAGGTATTTCCGAAAAACGACGAAACCGGATAGGGGAGACGGACCGATGGGGCCACGAATCATAGTTCCCTGCCTCATCGCCGCCATTGGCGGTGGTCTCCTCTGCGCGCAAGGGGTGCGCGCGCAGACCGATTCGGTGAACGAATCGATCGAGGCTCCCTCGCAATACGTCGAGGAGGTCGAGGGCCCGGACGCAGGACCGGGCGTGGCGTCCGAGGTGGACTCGGCGCAGGCACAAGCCGCGGTGGCGGCGGGTTCGGGCAAGCAGGTCGCGAAGAAGGTCGAGGAGATCGTCGTCTTTGCGCGCAAACGCGCCGAGTTGCTGGAAAATACGCCTCTCTCCGTCACCGCGCTCTCCGAGGAGACCCTGCGCGTCACGAACACGACGCGGCTCGATCAGATCCAGAACCTCGTTCCGAACCTGAGCATGTTCCGCGGCATCTCGGGGGAGACGCTCTCGGTCAACGTTCGGGGCGTCGGAAACTTCCCGACGATTTATTTCGACCAGGGGGTGGGGCTCTACGTCGACGGCGTCTTCCTATCGCGCAATCAGGGCAGCGTCCTCGACATCGTCGACGTTGAACAGGTCGAGGTTCTGCGCGGTCCGCAGGGAACGCTCTTCGGAAAGAACACGCTTGGCGGCGCCATCAACATCACGACCATCAAGCCCAGGAACGAACTCGAAGCCTTCGTCTTGCTTCGGACGGGTAGCTACGGCCAGATCGATACGCGCGCCACGCTCAACGTTCCGGTCATCGACGACCTGCTGGCCCTTCGCGCCACCTTCGCGAGCTTCAAGAACAGCGGGTACGTCTACAACGAGACGCGCGACGAATATCTGTCGAATCGCAACTCGATGAACTTTCTCGGATCCCTGCGGTTTACCCCGATCCAAAGCCTCACGATCGATGTCACCGGCAACTGGTCGAAGGCCCAGAGTCGCCCCAACGGCGGGAAATGTTCGTATATCGCGCCGCAGAACATCACCGACGGTTTTGCTGCGGTCATCGATTCCATTCGCGGGACCGTCGAGAATGCCGGAGGAACCTTTCCCGACGACTACCGGGACTCCTGCAATGCGTCGACGGCTTTTCGGGTGAGGAACGACGCCTACCAACTCGCGATCTCGGAGAATGTCGGAGCCTGGGGGAATCTGACCTGGGACGTCGGGGACGCGGCGTTCGTGCAGGACCTCGCCATCACCCTGCGCTCCTCATGGCGGGAGCAGTACCCGGCGAACCGACTCGACGGTGACGGGGCGCCTTTCCTGTGGCCGTGGCGAGCAACCTCGGGGACGGGCCCTACGTCGAGATGCTCGCGGGGCCCAATGCGGGCGAGACCATCAATCTCGGCGGTGGCACCGGCTTCCAGCGTCAGATTCAGCAGGAGGTACAGGTCAACGGGTCGGCCTGGGACGGCCGCGTCAACTTTGTGGGCGGTTTCTTCGCATTCTGGGAGAAGGCGGCGACGAATACGGGTCTCATCGCCTACCCAAACGGCGTCCTGGGAAGCCCGCCGATCGGATTGGTGCCCACTCTCGGGCAGACGTCGACCGACAACTGGGATTGGGCGGTCTACGCCCAGGGGACGGCGGACTTCACCGACTGGATGAGTCTCACCACCGGACTCCGATACACCGAGGAGAAGAAGGGACTGAGCCGGTCTCTCCTGCAGCCCTTTGCGCAGCCGCCCATCAACTTTCCCGTGCCGGTCGATTTCAGCGGGTCGCGCATCTTCACCGACTGGACACCGATGGCGAGCCTGGCGTTGAAGGCGCCGGCGGCTTGGCTCGACCCGGTCCGCATGGACCATCTCATGGGCTACTTCACGTACGCGAAGGGTTTTCGCGGCGGTGGATGGAACGGCGGTGCTCGCTCCTCGGACGAGCGGACGCTGGAGCCCTTCGAGCCCGAGACGATGAATTCCTTCGAACTCGGCGCCAAGACGATCGCCTTCGACCGACGGGTGACGTTCAACGTGGCGGTCTTTCTGGAGAAGAGACAGGGCCAGCAGATTCCGCAGATCATCAGCTCCCAGGTGAGCGAGTTCATCCCCGATCTTCCGGATGTCATCGTGAGCAACGCCGCGGAGTCGACGGCCAAGGGTTTCGAGATCGAGACACAGGGCCAGGTCATCGAACGCCTGCTCTTCGATGCCTCCGTCGGCTACCTCGACGCCTACTTCAACGACTTCCCGGGGACGCAGAATGCGATCACGGGGGAGCCCCTGAACCGGGCCGGTCAGAGGTTCACCTTCTTGCCTCAATGGCAGGCACACATTGGTGTGCAGTACTCGATCGAGCTACCTGATTTCGGGCAGCCGCGCTGGCTGGAAGGTTGGATCACGCCCCGGGTCGACTGGACCTACCAGGGCGATACCCAGTACTGGGCGCCGGAACTTCCCGAGCTGCTTCAACCCGCCTACTCGCTCGTCAATGTTCGCCTGAGCTACGACTTCAACGAAAACCAGACGCAGATCGCCTTCTTCGGTCGGAATATCTCCAACTCGGAGTTCTTCCGTGACTCTCTGGCGATCGGACCGCGTCTCACGCTCGCCGTCTTGAAGTACTACGAGCCGCCCCGGTGGTTCGGCCTCGAATTGAGCCACCGCTTCTAGATCGGGATCGCGGCGCTTGCTTTTCCTTGGGTGCGCCCGTGGTCGCACCCGGCCATCTACAAGAGGGAGAGTTGCTCGCCCGGGGTCGGCGGCCGTCGGAAGGATGAAGCATCGAGGGGCCGGAGCGGTGCGTCCAGGCGGAGTCGTCGCGCCCAGGCGTTGAAGAGGCCGGCCAGCTGCCGGGCGTACTCGCCCTGTCCGCGCATCCGGCGCCCGAACTTCGTGTCGGTCCGTCGGCCGGTACCGCCGCGCGTCTCTTCGATGCGGTGGACCACGCGGTTTCGTCGATCGGGAAAGTGGCGCTCGAGCCAGCCGATGAAGAGGTCTTCGACGGGCTGTGGAAGGCGAAGCAGAAGCCAGCCGGCGCTCTGCGCGCCCGCGCGGGCGGCCGCTTCGAGGATGCGCGGGATCTCTTCGTCGGTGAGACCCGGAACGACGGGGGCAATCATCACGCCCGTTGGGATGCCAGCCGCGGCGAGGCGGGTGATCGCATCGAGGCGCCGTTGTGGACTCGAAGCGCGGGGTTCCATACGGCGTGCGAGATCAGGGTCCAGGGTCGTGATCGAGATGCGGACCTGCGCGGCGCGGCGGCGGGCGAGAGTGGCCAGGAGATCGGCGTCGCGTGTGACCAGTGCGGACTTCGTGATCACGGCGACCGGGTTGCGAAACTCCGCGAGGACCTCCAGGCATCGGCGCGTGAGACGTAATCGGCGCTCCACCGGCTGATAACAATCCGTATTGCCCGACAGAGCGATGGTCTGGGGCTCCCAACCGCGCTCGTAGAGCGCTTTGCGCAGCAGATGTGGCGCGTCCTCCTTCACGGTGATGCGCGTCTCGAAATCGAGGCCGGCGTTCCACCCGAGGGTTTCGTGGCTGGGCCGGGCGTAACAGTAGATGCATCCGTGCTCGCAGCCCCGATACGGATTCACGCTGTAGCGAAAGGGAATGTCGGGGCTCGAGTTCTCCGAGAGGATCGAGCGACTCGCGTCGCGGTGGAACGCCGTCGGTGCTGCGGGAAGATCGGGGGAAAGCCCCTGCTCGATCCGACTCTGGCGCTCCTGGTCGAGGTCGCCGCGCAGCAGGTGCAGGCGGTCGTAGCGATTGGGAGG
>JAPOLW010000283.1 GCA_029976905.1 bacterium
CGCTCGAGGAGATCAATCGCCTCGATGATCATACGGGCGCCGGCGGCTTTTGTCTTCCGGATCAGGGTGTCTTGCGTGTCGGTTTCGTCGATGGTGAGGCGCTCTTGTAGGAGGATGGGGCCGTCGTCGAGTTCTTCGTTCATGAAGTGCACAGTGGCACCGGTTTCTGTTTCACCGTTCGCGAGCACCCAGAAGCTCGGCAGACGCCCGCGGTAGCGGGGCAGCAAAGCGCCATGGACATTGATGCAACCCAGGCGGGGCAGGGCGAGGAGTTCGCTCTTGAAGACCTGGCTGGCATTGATCGAGATGACCAGGTCGATGTCGAGGCTTCTCAGGAACTCGAGGTACTCGGGGGAGTTGACGCTGCGTGTTTCGTGCAGCGGTAGATCGTAGGCTTCGGCGACTCCGCGCACGGAGTAGTACCCCGGCATCGGAATGTAGCGTTGAACGATGGCGAGGATCCGGCGGGCCGCATAGCGCAAGCCCTGCTGGAGGAACTGCGCCGGCCCGTAGACGGCGAGGTGGTCACGCATGGTGCTCACCCAGGTCTGTTTGGGCATGAGAGCCGGCAGGATGGTCATTCCGACGCAGTTGGCGCGTCGGTGCCGGAGCACCGTGTGGATGAACTGAGGAAGATAGAGACAATCCTCCTGCGTGACGATGAAGGCTTTGAGTTTCATGGCGCTTTCTTCAGGTGATCGGGCTATTTTGGGATGCCGCGCCGAGCGGAAGCAAGGCTTCTCGTGAAGGAAGCTCGGCACTGCCGCGTTCAGCGAGCACTTGACGCATTGGACCAAACCGGAACTCCGAGAGAAGCCGGCGGAGCTTTTCTTCCATGGCGTGCAGCTTGACGTAGTGCGTCGAAAACCCCCGTTTCCCGCGGGTTTTTAACCGTGGCTGCGCTGGATCGATCTCCCAGGGGTGAAGATAGACGACAGCGGGCTCGCCCTCGCGATTCACGCGCCGCATTCCCCAGCGCATGTATTGGTAGGGCAACATTCGCAGATAGGCGCCGCCTCCGAGAGGAAGGTTCCGGCCCGCGACGCGCGTCGTCGTCATCGGAAATTCGACCAGACGTCGATGGCCGGATTCGTGGATCACAAAGGGGAAGCGGAGCGCCCCGGGGATTCCGTACAGGGAATCCTGCACCGGAAAAATACTCGAGTCATACTCGATGCCGGCTTCGAGCATGACGTCGAGTGCCCACATCGACTGCGATGTCACAGAGAAAGAGGGAGCCCGATAGCCACGCACGGGCTCGCCCAGGATGCCATTCAAGATCTCCTGGGAACGCTCGAGGTCCTCTTTGTAGAGTTCGCGTCCCTGCTCGTAGACCAGTCGGTGAGAGTAGCCGTGACTCGCGATCTCATGGCCGTCCGCCGCAATCTCCTCCACCAACTCGGGGTGCCTCTCGGCATTCCAGGTGAGAATGAAGAACGTTCCCTTCACCTTGAACTCCGCGAGCATCTTCAGGATGCGCCGGGTGTTCGCGACGACGCGGCTCTCGTAGCGATCCCATTCGTCGAGCCGGACCGCGGCCTCGAAGTCGGAGACCTGGTACCAGTCTTCGACATCGACCGAGAACGCGTTTGTGATTTCAGAAGTCCCCATGATCGTTCGCTACTTGCGGGTCACCTCGGACGTCGCCGCCGAAGCCTCGGTTTCGAAGGGCCGGTCAGCCGTATTCCAGCGCCCCAACTCCGAGCCGCTGACGACTTTCCACCAGCCCATGACGGCCGCGAGATTGGCAATGCCGAAGTACACGGCGGGGGAGATGAGACGTTGGAGGCGCCCTTCGGGGAGCAGGAGGGAGACCGGGATCGCGCCGTAGGCCAGCACCTGTCCCGCGAAAGCCAGCGAGTAGAAGAGTCCGCTCGCTAGCCCCGAACCCAGGAGGATCATCAAGAACCACAACGGCGTGAGGTAGCGCAGGCCCTTCCGCGAAAGAAGTTCGAGGCCAAGCAGCCAGGCCCGTCCTCGACGGATGTCTGGCCATACGGCGAAGATGCCACGGATTCCGCGTCCGATGATCCGTGACCGACGTTTCAGTTCGTCGTCGAGATCCTTCGAGCCTGCTTCGATCGAGAGCGCGGACGGCTCGTAGAGACAGGCGTGCCCGGCGGCCCCGACCCAGATGGGCTGCACCATGTCGTTGCAGACGTCGTTGGGGATGGGCCGACACAGCGAAGCACGGACGCCAAAGATCGAACCGTTCGCTCCCAGGAGTGTGCCCAGGTTACTCTCCAGACGCTTCTGCATCTGATCGAGTTCCCAATAGCGATTGTAGCCTTCCGCGATCGTATTTTCGTTGAAGTTTCGGTAGACCAACTCGCCGCACACGCTGCCCACCGACGGATCGGCGAAGGGCTGCACGAGCTTGCGCATGGCGTCGGGCTCGTACATGCCATTGGCGTCGGTGAAGACGATGATTTCACCGCTGACGCGAGGCATGGACTCGTTGAGGGCGAGATTCTTCCCCCGGTTGGCCGCGTAGTCGTGCAGAACCACGCCGCGGTCGGCGAAGGAGCGTGCGATCTGGTTCGTTTGGTCGGTCGACCCATCGGACACGACGACGACCTCGAGACGGCCCTCGGGGTAGTCGAGGGAAACCGCATTCTCCAGCTTACGGGCGAGAACGTCCTCCTCGTTATAGGCCGAAATGATCAAACTGACCCGAGGAAGGTCGGCGTCGGCACCATACTGCATCCGCGGCTGGTCGCGACGCATCGTGGCCAGGAGCGCGAGAAGCAATGGGTAGCCGACATACTGGTACGCCAGTGTCAGCACCCCTCCCCAAAACAGGAATTCTCCCATCGTATTCATCGGGGCAGCGCTCCTTCTCGCGCTGGTTCCCCAGAAAGGTTCTCGACGGGTACGGCCTCCTCCTTGAGGCCCGCTCGTGACATCTCCGTGCGATAGAGCCGATCCAGGGAGGACAGCATGGCAGTCTCGCTGAAATGGTCCCGCGCCCGCTCTGCGGCCGCGCGCCCAAGGCGCTGTGCGAGCAGGTCCTCGCTCAGAACGCGCGCAATGGCTTCTGCCAGGGCATCTGCGTCCCGAATCGGAACCACGAGGCCTGACTCGCCGTCCACGACGACTTCGGCGCTTCCACCGGCCGCCGTGGTGACGACGGGCCGCCCGAGGGCCATGGCCTCGAGAAGCGCATTGGGCATTCCCTCGATGACCGAGGACAGCACGTAGCAGTCGAAGCCGAGCATGCGCCGAGGCACATCGGTCTGCTGGCCAAGAAAGCGCACGGTCTCGGAGAGGCCGAGAGCGTGCGCCTGTCGGGGCAATTCGTCCCGGAGATCTCCGTCTCCCACGATGTCCACGCGCAGATCGGGATATTGCTCGCGCACGCGGGCAAAGGCCTGCAGAGCGAATTCATAGCCCTTCTTCCAGCCAAGTCGTCCAACCATGCCGACCAGGGGACCTGTGCCCCGAGGATCGGGGGGTTGGGGCACCTCTCTCGCCAGCTCCGAGGGGTTGGGCAGGGGGACCCCGTTGGGAATGTGTTCGATCCGGGATCCCGGACACCACTCGTGGTCGATGACCAGGTCGCGGATGGGACCTGCGTTGACGGTGACGCGCGTCGCGGCACGGTTGGTCCAGGCCGCGGCGAGCCTGCGGTCCCAGCGGTCGTAGCGGTCGAGGCTGCGCTTGCTGACGAGGATGACCCGACGACCAGCCAGCCGGGCCGCGAGCGTGCCGAGGAGATTTCCTTCGAAGAGATAGCCGTGAACGATGTGGACATCGCGTTCGCGCCAGTCACGGGCGACCCGCTGACAGGCGGTCAGGGTGCGGGGACTCATCAGGGTCGACCCCTTGCCGAAGCTCGATACGGGAACACCGAGGGCTTCGAAGTCGGGGGCGAGTGTGCCGGGCTCTGCCGAGGTCGTCCAGATCTCGGGCGCATAGCGCTGGCGATCCAGGCCGCGAGCCACCTGCAGCAAATGCCGTTGGGCACCCCCCATCTGCAAGTGGTCGACCACGTAGGCGATACGAATCATGTGCTTGGAGCGCGTTTGTAAAGGGCCCGCGCTGCCGCACGGCGCGCCCCGGCTGTCCCTGCGACGATGCCAGGTAGGCCACGCCCTCGAAGCTCGTCTTCCTCCGCCCAACGCGAGAGTACGATCGCAATCGCGATGATGAAGTACAGGTGCACCTCAATCCAGACATCCGCAAAAATCGAGAAGAAGAAGAAAAGCAGCATGTAGGAGTGCAGCCAATCCGGTAGATGAGGGAGTTCGGGATGGTTCTGAAACTTGGGACGTAGCTTCTGTATTCGCGTGTAGAGGAAGCCGAAAAGGAACAGATAGAGTATGAGTGCCGGGATTCCGCCTTCGGCGGTCGCCCAGACGTAGGAATTGTGCGGCGGTTTGTAGGAAGTGTGCATCAGGGCGTTGACCCAGCGGAACTTGGACAGGCCGACACCGGTGAGTGGATACTTTGCAATGATGGCAAAGGATTGCTCCAGGGTGTCGACGCGCTGCTCGGTCGAACGGCTACCTTCGGCCCGGGGCCCGGCACTCGCATCGGTGGTTGCCCACGGACTCAGGTTTAGCAGTCGTTCCCGGTGTGCGTCGGTCAGAACGAAAAGGAAAGTGAGCAACGCGGCGGCGAGCCCCACCATCGCGGTCCCCACCTTCCAGCGGCGGGAGATCTGATCGCCGCGCAAGACGGTGGCCGCGACCAACCCGAGGCCCAGGAAGCCACTCCGTGACGCCGAGAGAAGCACAAGTGGAAGACTCACCGACGCAGCCCCGATGAAGACGAGTTTCAAGAGAACGGATCGCGACACGATCGTGAGATAGACGAAGAGGGCAATGCCGACGTTCATCATGAAGGCAAAGCGGTTCAGGTTCACGGCCCAGCCCACGACTTTCGAGGTGATCCGGTATTCCGATTCGCCGCGTGTCATGTCAGGGCCGAGAGTCGGGAGCACGGCCGCAATGCAGAAGGCGAAGAGGTAGAGGACCCACTTCATCTGGCGCGGAGTTTGGATCCATTTCAAGAAAAAGAGGACGAAGACCAGCCGGGAGAGCATCTCGAAGATCCAACGGCCGGTATCGTCGTTGTTGCCAAACCATTGAGCGCCGACGAGTTTGGACCGCGCGACGGCTGGCAGGAGGCGTTTGTCGGGGAGATAAAGATCGCTCACGGTCGCGATCGCGATCATCCAGACGCTGATCACGATAACGAGGCGAATTTCGGGCTCCCGAAGGAACCAGTAGTCGTGGGTCCGATAGGATTCGAAGACGAGCAGTGTAATCAGGATCGCGCCGGTAATGTTGTTGATCGTAAACGGCCCAATTCCCCGAAGCGCCTCGGGGTACGACAAGAGCATCGTTGACATGATCAAGAGAACGCCGATGTGGGGGCGGTAGAGAATGAGCGCAAGCCCGAAGATTCCGACGATCAGTCCGGCCCCGCCGAAAACGGCGCGGTCATCGACCAGCGCGGCGAGCCCGAGCGCAATGGCGGCGACGAAGAGGCCCACCACGGCCCACGCGGGCAAACCCGGCGTTTCGCCGGTGCGCCGGGTCGTGGCGGACCCGACCGGTAGAGGCGAGGCGGTCACGCCCTGGTCACGCTCCGATCTTGCCGCGCTCGATGTCGAGAGTGAATTC
>JAPOLW010000284.1 GCA_029976905.1 bacterium
GGCGGGGGGAGCCGCCGGGGCTCCGGGCGGGGCCGTTGCGGCCGCGCTGCTGGCGAGCTTCGCTGCGGCGTCGGCAAGCGAGAGATTGTCCGAACGCGCCGTCTGTAGCAGCGCCTCGAGGCGTTGCTTCACGGGATCTTCCGAGGCGGTGTCGCGTGCGCGTTCGAGAGCCGCGTGGGCGGCTGCGCGATCTCCCGAGGCGTCGTATACCACGGCGAGGTTGAAATGGGCCTGGTAGAAGTCCGGGTCTGTGGCGAGGACCGTCTGGTAGGCGGTGATCGCCCGCTCGGCCTGATCGTTCTCGTAGTACATGGTGCCGAGATCGGTCCGCACCTCGGAACTCTCTGGCGACAGGGCCAGGTAGCGCTCGTAGTACGAGATCGCCTCGGCGCGATCTTGACGGTCATACGCAAGGTTTCCCAGTCCGCGCAGTCCTTCGAGATCGTTTTCGTCGCGATCGATCAAATGCTGGAACGCTGCCTGAGCATCGTCGAGGTAGTTTTTGTCGAGTCGCGAGGCGCGGAAGTAGACGCCGGCGAGGGTGGTCCACTTCTCCTTGTCGTCGGGGTTTTCGTCGGCCTCCTTCTGCAGCCCGGCCATGTACGCCTTGATGTCTTCGGGGAGTTCGACGGGTGGATGGGGCGCCCCGCTTCCTTGCGGAGCGTTGCGGGGCGCGTTTGCCGCGACGCCGGGGGCGCGCTCCCCGGGCTTGAGAGGGCGTTGTGGCTCGGGCACGGTCCGGGAGTAGAGCCAGAAGCCGCCTCCGAGAATCAGCAGGGCTACGAGGCTGACGAGACCGGCGAGGGGCAAGGGGCCGCTCGGAGCGTTGCTGCGGCGGACGGAATTTCCACAAGAACCGCAGAATTGGGCTGCCGGTTCGAGCTCGCCGCCGCATTCCGGACAGAATTTGTAGGCCATGGCGGCGAAGTTAGCAGGTTTGTCGCGTCGCGCGAGAAGGCGTAGGGATCAGCCATGACCCGCAGCGGGAACCGGGCGGCGCCAGAGGGAGGGGAGCCGTCGGGCGTCCGTCTCCCCGATCTGCTCACGGCCTCCCGTTGTGTTCTGGGTCCTCTTTTCGCCGCGGTCCTGCCGCTTTCGCCGGCGGTTGCTCTGGCCGTGGCGGTGGTGGCCGCGGCCACCGATTTCCTCGATGGTCGCCTGGCACGCCGGTGGGGGGGCGGATCCGCGCGTGGGGCCGTCTTCGACGTCGTCGGCGACGCTGTCTTCGTCCTCTTTTCCCTGGCGGCGCTTGCCCACGCCGGTGTCGTCTCGTCGCTGCTTCCGGCGGCCGCGGGAATCTCCCTCGCCGCCTTCGCGCTCACCTGGCGCCGCCGCCGCCCGGCGGAGAACCCGAGGCGCGAAGGCGCCCACGCGCCGGGCACCCGGCGTCTCCCCGACCGGATCGGACACGCCGCGGGCGTTCTGAACTATGGAGCGGCGGTCTTGGGCGCGGGTGTGGTCGCCTTCGACGTGAGGATTTCCCTGATCGGCGCGAGCGCTCTGGTGGCCTTGATCAATCTGCTGCCTCTGCCTCTGCGTTGGTTCTCGTCTCGTTAGGGGGACCCAGAAGCAGCAGGCGCGTTCGTCCGCGGACGCCGGTCCCTTCACTGCGTAGCAGGACCGGGCGCGTCGGAGGCGCGTCCGGGCGCTCGAACGCCAGGAGGAAGTCCGTGTCCCCGGCCGCGCTGCCAAGGCGCGGGATGTGGCGTTGGGCGTAGAACACCACCCCGTAGTCGAACGTGCCTGGCGCGAAGGCGACCCGGGCGTTGCCGACATGCCGATCCATTTCCCGCACGAAGGGGGAGAAGCTGCGCGCGCGAGCAATCGCGCGTTCGACCGGCGCCACCAGTCCGGCGAGAGTGACCGCGAGCGCGACGACCAGGGGTACGCTTGCGCGCAGCCAATGCGCGCCCGGGGCGTTGACCGCTGCGGCCGCCGCCGCGACCAGGATGGTGACCGACGCCACTGCAGTGCGGCCGGCGTGCAGGCGCAACTCGGCGAGAGCGGCGGCGACCTCGGAGGCCTCGTGCGCACGCAGATGGGGCAGAATCCAGCCGTCGATCGGCAGTTGGCTCGCGACGATCAGGCCAGCCAGCCCGAGGCTGGCAAGAACCACGCTTCCCAGAAGCCAACCCCACGCCGCCAGACGGCGGGGTGCGTCGCCCTCGGGTCCGGGTCCGAGCACGAGACCGAAGAGGAGAGCCCCGGCCGGGTAGGCAGGCAGGAGGTACACGCCCCGCTTCGATTCGGGGATGCAGAAGACGGCGAAGAGGACCACGAACCACACCACCAGAAAGCGTTCGGTTTCCGGGAGGGGGCGCCCGCGCCAAAGCCACCAGGCGACGGCGGGCAGCGACAGGCTCCACGGAAAGGCCCCGAGAACGAACTGGGCCGGGAGGTAGAGGAGGCCGTGTTGGTGGCCGGAGTCGAAGCGCCCGGCATCGAGGACCCGGAAGACGTTCTCGCGCCAGAGGTGGACGTCTACGAAAGCCTCACCCCCGATCCACCACGCGGCGGCGTACCAGAGGCCGGTGAGGGCAGCGACGGCGCTCCCCCCGCGCGGGACGCCGAGGTCGAGGAGCGTGTCGCGCACGTCGCGGGCGCGCGTGCGGAGGGCGGGGCCTGCCTGCGTTTCGTTCCGGCGGGTCGCGACATGGACGGCGATGACCAGCAGGGGGAGCAAGAGCCCGGCCGGGCCCTTGGCGAGGGTGGCGGCTGCAACGGAGCCCCAGAAGAGGAGGCGGCGGTTCCGGGTGGATCCGGTGCGTTCCATCCAGGCAAACGTGAGCAGGGCGGTTGCCACGAAGACGCTGAAGGTCATGTCGACGCGGGCGGTCCGGGCGGCGCGCAGCCACTCGAAGCTGAAGAGCAGGGAGATCGCGGCCAGCCATCCACAGCGGATGCGACCGACGCTGCCCGCGAAGGTGTACACGGTGAGGGTGAGGGCGATGGCCAGCAGGGCGGAGGGGAGCCGTGTCGAAAATTCCGTCACCTCGCCCAGGACCCACGAACTGAGGAGTCCCAGCCAATGGAAAAGCGGCGGCTTCGAGGGAATCTCGTCGCCGTTGCGCAGGGGTAGGATCAGTCCCCCGTCCCCCGCCATCTCCAGCACGACCACGGCTTCGCGCGGTTCGCCCTTGGTGTAGAAAGGGAGATCGGCGATGCCGAGCAGATCGGCACCGAGTGCGAGGAGCGCAACCGCAACGCCGCCAGCCGCAAGAACGAAGGTGCGTCGGTCGGGCACGTCCTCAGGTCACCGCGAGCGCAGGGAAGAGGGCTGCGTCGAACGCAAATCCTGTCGCTGCCTGCGTTGGCCGGGTGGACGGGGCGTGCGCCGGGCGATCATCCACGGACATGCCGACGACGGTATCATGGCCGCCGCCTCCGGGGGAGCCATCGGGCGATCGGGGTCAGCCGAAGAAGCCGCGATCGCGTTGCGGAGCGCCGGCCAACTCGTCGTCACCTCCGAGACCGCGCACGTCTTCCTTCAGGTCGTCCAGCCCCGCGCGCAATTGCCCCTCGAAGCGATCCATCTCGGCCTCGCGCCGCTTGCGGATCTTGGCGAGCTCCGAGGCCCAGGAGTCGTAGAAGCGCGTCACGCGCCGCGCGATGCTCTGGTAGAGCGTCGTGTTCGGCACGAATGAGCCGCCGCAATGCGGGCAGTGGAGAACGGTACCGGGCTTGACGAACTGAAACGGAACCTCGAACTGTCCGCGGCAGCGGAAGCAGGTGAGCGGAACCTCCCAGTCGTCGAGCACGGGGATCGACGCGAGAAGCGCGTCTTCCGGATTCATCGCGACCACGGTCGCGGCGCCGGCGGCTGCAACCGGAGCCGCGGCCGCGGGAGTCGGGGCCCCGGCCGCCGCACCGTCGCTCCCGGCGTCTCCCTCCCCGGCACCGGCCCGGAACCGGGACGGGAAGTCGTCGCCGAAGGCCTTGTCGGGATGGATCTGCTGGGCCCGGGCGAGCAGCGCCTCTTCGGTCTCTGGCAGATTGGGGTCGGGTACGCAGCAGTCGACCGGGCAGACCGCCGCGCAGGCTTCTGCATCGTAGAAACCTACGCATTCCGTGCATTTCTCGGGCACGATGTAGAAGAAATCGTCCGAGAGAGCAGCCAGCTTCGAGCCGTCGAGCGCGTCGAATTCCACGCCGCCCTGGTAGATGGCGGTATTGGGGCACTCGGGTTCGCATGCGCCGCAGTTGATGCACTCGTCGGTGATGATCGTGGCCATGGGCGCGAGGTTACCGGCGGGCCCGGGCGCATTCAATCAGGCCGGCGCCGGGTGCCCGACTCGCTTTCCGGGGGGCCATCTGCGAACAGAGGCCACCAGCTGGGAGGGCAGAAGGCCTCCGGGGAGGCAAAATGGAAGACTACGGAAAATATCTGAACGACGGCATGGACACGCTCGTCACCTTGATCACCAATTGGGGCGTTCAGGTCGTGGGGGCCATCGCGGTCCTGATCCTGGGGCGTTGGATTGCGGGCCGTTTGCGCACCGGGACCCGTCGTGGACTCGAGCGGGCGAATGTGGACGAGGCTCTGCAGCCCTTCCTTTCCGGGGTCGTCTACTACCTGGTCCTCATCGTCACTCTGGTGGCGGTGTTGGGTTTGTTCGGAATCGAGACGACCTCCCTCATCGCGGTGCTCGGCGGCGCGAGCGTCGGGATCAGCCTGGCGTGGCAGGGGACGCTGTCGAACTTTGCGGCTGGGGTCATGCTTCTGATCTTCCGGCCCTTCCGTCCGGGGCATTACGTGGAGGTGGCGGGCACGGCTGGATCCGTTCAGGAGATCGGGATGTTCTCGACCACGCTTGCGACGCCCGACAATGTGCAGATCACGGTTCCGAATTCGTCCATCTTCGGGACGATCATCAAGAACTACTCGGCCAACGAGACCCGCCGCAACGACATCGTCCTCGGCGTCTCCTACGGAGACGACATCGGCGCCGCGATCGCGACGATCCAGCGCGTCTTGGGAGAAGATTCACGGGTTCTACCGGAGCCCGAGCCCGTGATCGCCGTTTCCGAACTCGGCGACTCGTCCGTCAACATCGTCGTGCGTCCGTGGTGCCGGGCAGAACACTACTGGCCGCTGCGCTTCGATCTCCTGCGCGGATTGAAGGAGCAGCTGGAGGCGGCGGGCTGCTCGATACCGTTCCCGCAATCGGACGTGCATCTCTTCCGGGAGGCGTCCGAAGGCTGAGCCGGGAGCGGCTCCGCCCGATCATGGGAGGGAGCGGATGTAGGCGACGACGTCGATGATCTCGTCGCGGGTCATCTTCTGTCCGTACTTGAGCATGATCTCGGACTTGCCCAGTGGCTTGCCCCCCTGCTCGGTAATTTCGATCATGTATTCGTCGGTCACGTCGGCCATGGCGTCGGCATCGGTCCAGTCACGCAAGGAAGGCGCGTTCTTGAGCATCGGCAGGAGGGCGCCGTTCCCTTCTCCCTGAGGTCCGTGACATTGGGCGCATGCGTGTTTGGCGTAGAGCTTCTCCCCCGCTGTGGCATCGCCCGCGGCCAGGGTGATGTCCGGGGCGAGCGCGAGGCTCGCGGCCAGGGCCAGGATCCAGCCGAGTGCTTCTTTGCCTCCCAGCGTCTGCCGGCTCTTCGTCTTTCGTCTTCTCAT
>JAPOLW010000285.1 GCA_029976905.1 bacterium
CGGCTTGCTAATCTTCGTGCACGAGTTGGGACACTTCCTGGCCGCGAAGCGACTCGGTGTCGGCGTTCTGAAGTTCTCACTGGGTTTTGGGCCCGCGGTGGTGTCGCGGCGGGTGGGCGAGACCGAATACTGCTTGTCGGCGATCCCGCTCGGAGGCTTCGTGAAGATGGTCGGGCAGGAGGACGACGGAAGCGAACCCGACCCCGCGACCGTGGACGACGAAAACTCGTTTGCGACCAAACCGACCTGGGCCCGGGCGGTCATCGTCGGAGCCGGGCCGGCCTTCAACCTCCTCTTCGCCTGGCTCCTGTATTCGATTCTCTTCGCCACGGGCGTCCCGGTGCTGACCGCGGCCATCGGCGAGGTGAAGGAGGACATGCCGGCCGCCGCCGCCGGCCTGGTCGAGGGCGATGAGATCGTCGCCGTCGATGGCGAGCCCATCGATCGATGGGAGCAGCTCTCGACCAGGATCAAGGAAGGGGAGGGCGCGCCTGTCGTCCTCACCGTTGCCCGGGATGGTGCCGAGCGCACCGTCGAGGTGACCCCCAAGCAGGTCGAGGGCAGTTCGATCTTTGGCGAGCCGATCCCGACCTGGGTGATTGGCGTCGGTCCGGCGGGCCGCGTGATCACCGAACGGAGCAACCCGATCGCTGCCAACCGCCAGGGCTTCGTGCGCACGGTGGAATTCGTCCGTCTGACCGTCGTCTCGATCGTCAAGCTCTTCCAGCGGGTCGTGCCTGCGTCGAGCCTTGGCGGCCCGATCATGATCATGAAGATCGCGGGCGATCAGGCGAATGAAGGTCTTCAGCCTCTGATCGCGTTCATGGCAATCCTCAGCATCAACCTGGGCGTTCTGAATCTCCTTCCCATTCCGATTCTCGACGGGGGCCATCTCGTTTTCATGGCGATCGAAAAGGTGATCGGTCACCCGCTTGCGGTCCGACAACGCGAGATCGCCATGCAGGTCGGGATGTTCCTGCTGATCTCGCTGATGGGCTTCGCGCTCTACAACGACATCCACCGCCTCGTCGTCGGGTGACGGACTCCCGGGACTCCTTGCGCGTCGTTGGAATCGATACCGCGACGCGATCTGGCGGCGTCGCTCTGGTCGAGCGTGCGGCCGGTACCATCACCGCCCTCGCGGAGGTGGCGCATGACGAGGATCTGCGCCACGCAGAGACCCTCCTGCCGGCGATCGACCGTTGCCTGGAGCAGGCCGGGGGCTCCCTCGCCGACGTCGACGGTTATGCGGTGTCGATTGGACCCGGCTCGTTCACAGGCCTACGCGTCGGCCTTGCCACCGCCAAAGGACTGGCCTTCGCCACGGGCGCCTGGATCGTGGGCGTGCCGACGCTCGCGGCCTACGCGAGCGCCTGCGGCACTGATTGCGGGGCGGCGGGGGCGCCGGTCTGGGTTTGTCTGGACGCGCGCAAGGGCGAAGTCTACTCCGCTCTCTTCGTGGTCCATGCGGATCGGGTCGAACGACTGCTCGACGACGCGGTCGAGGGCCCGGCGGCAGCCGCCGCGCGGGTGCGGGCCTGCCTCGAGGCCCACCGGGCGCGGGCCTGGTCGACGCTGCGCGTCGTCGGGGATGGGACCGAGCGTTACGCCGGCGAGACCGTGGACGCGGCGACCCATCTCGAGATCCAGAGCGCTCTGGTGCCGCCCGAGGGGCGGGGGCGGGCCGTCGCCCTGCTGGGCGTGGAGCGTTACTTGCGCGAGGGGCCGGCCGATACCGCCTACCTCGCACCTGCCTATCTGCGGGCTTCGGAAGCGGAGTTGAAGCTGCGGGAGCCTCAGGCGGCCCGAGATTCCCGTTGAAAACGCCGCGAATCCTGCGTACCGTTGAGGCCCCATGATGTCCGGCCGTCGGGCCGGTCGGAAGAAGGAGACCCCTGGATGGAGAAGCAAGACGAAGAATTGATACAGACGCTGGTCGAGAGCGATCTCGAACTCAAGCGCTACTACCAGGAGCACGTCGACTTCGAACGTCAGATCGAGGTCTTCAACCGCAAACAGCATCTCTCGGCCGAGGAAGAGGTCGAGCGCAAACGGCTCCAGAAGCTCAAACTGGCCGGCAAGGATCGCATCATGGAGATCCTGGGCCGCCACCGCGGTGGCGACGCCATCGCGCCCTGAGCGGCCGTTCCTCCTGGGCAGACCCGCCCGGGTTCTCCGGGCGGGATGCTCTGGTCCCCCGCTCTCGCATTGCAGGAAACCAACCGCTAAGCGTTGGAACCATGCGTCATATCATTTCCGTTCTCGTCGAGAACGAGTTCGGGGTGTTGGCGAAGGTCTCAGGCCTATTCAGCGGCCGCGGCTTCAATATCGAAAGCCTGTGCGTCGCGGAGACTGCTGACGCCACCGTCTCGCGAATCACTCTGGTGACCCGCGGTGACGACCGCGTTCTCGAGCAGGTGACCAAGCAGCTGAACAAGTTGGTCAACGTCATCAAGGTCTGCGATTTCAGCGACGCCAGTCACGTCGAGCGCGAGTTGGCACTGATCAAGGTCAAGGCGGATCCGTCGACGCGGGGCGACGTCCTCTCCGTGATCAGCATCTTCCGCGGGAAGGTCGTCGACGTCGCGGCTGGATCGTACGTCGTCGAGGCGACCGGAAACCAGGACAAGATCGAAGCATTTCTCCAGCTTCTGCAACCCTACGGGGTTCTCGAAATCGTGCGCACCGGGATGGTGGCCCTCTACCGGGGGGAGCAGGTCCTGCGTGCCGCACCGGAGCAGGAGCCCCACCTCGATGTAGACGGTGGGCACGAAGGAAGAATCGCACGCGAAGGCGAAGCGGATTTCATCTGAAAGGAAAACACCTTCCATGGCATTGAACGTCTATACCGACGCGGACGCGAACACCGCTCTTCTCGAGGGCAGGAAAGTGGCCGTCCTTGGCTACGGCAGCCAGGGGCATGCGCACGCCAACAACCTGAAGGAGAGCGGCGTCGACGTCTGCGTGGGCCTGCGGAAGTCGAGCGCCTCGTGGGCGAAGGCCGAGGCAGCTGGTCTGACCGTGAAGGAGACGGGAGAGGCGGCGGCGTGGGCCGACATCGTCATGGTGCTCGTTCCCGACGAAATGGGCGCGGAGATCTACGAACAGGAGATCGCGCCGCGTCTCGGTAGCGGTGACTACCTGGCCTTCGGTCATGGCTTCAACTTCCACTTCAAGAAGATCGTTCCGCCCGCGGATGTGAACGTGTTCATGGTGGCGCCGAAGGGGCCCGGTCACCTCGTGCGCAGCGAGTACGAAAAGGGGCGCGGCGTGCCGTGCCTCATCGCGGTGGGGCAGGATCCGGCGGGGAATACCAAGGATCTGGCGCTGGCGTATGCGAGCGCGATAGGAGGCGGTCGGGCCGCGATCATCGAGACGACCTTTCGCGAAGAGACCGAAACCGATCTCTTCGGTGAGCAGGCCGTTCTCTGTGGCGGCCTCACCGAATTGATCCGTGCGGGCTATGAGACGCTCGTGGAGGCAGGCTACAGCCCGGAGATGGCCTACTTCGAGTGTCTTCACGAAGTGAAGCTCATCGTCGACCTGATCTACGAGGGCGGCATCGCGAACATGCGCTACTCGATCTCCAACACGGCCGAGTACGGCGACATGACGCGCGGCAAGCGCGTCGTGGGGCCCGAGGCCCGGGCGGCCATGAAGGAGATCCTCTCGGAGATCCAGGCCGGTCGATTCGCCGACGAGTGGATGGAAGAGCATCGCTGCGGCCAGCCCCATTTCCGCGAACTCCGCAAGGAAGGCGAGCATCATCCCATCGAGGACGTCGGCGCACGCTTGCGCGGATTGATGCCCTGGATGCAATCGCAGCGCATCGTGGATAAGTCCCGGAACTAGCGTCGGCGTGGCTGGCGACGACGGATTTCCGCTCGCGCCGGACGGCTATCGGCCGATTCTCACCTCCTTCGCGCTCGCCGCGGCGGGCTGGGTCGGTGTCGGGTGGGCGGACGGTACGCTCGGCTGGGTCGCCATGGTCTGGGCGATCGTCTTCACCTTCTTCGGACTCTTCTTCACGAACTTCTTCCGGGACCCGCAGCGCACGCCTCCGGGTGCTGCCGCCCATCTGGTCTCTCCGGCCGACGGTAAGATCCTGATCGCGGAAGGTGGCGTCGACGAGTCCCGCTTTCTGGGGGAGACGGCCGCCCAGATCAGCATCTTCATGTCGCCTCTGGACGTGCACGTGAATCGGGCGCCGGTCGATGGCGAGGTCGAAGCGGTCCACTACAACCCGGGCAAATACTTCGCTGCCTTCTCGGAGAAGGCTTCCCTCGACAACGAGCAGAACGCCATCGTGATGCGGGCCGAGGAGGGCCGCCGCATCGTCTTCATTCAGATCGCGGGTTTTCTTGCCCGCCGCATCGTTTGTCGGGTTGCGGCCGGAGACCGATGCGCCCGGGGGGATCGGGTCGGCATGATCAAGCTCGGGTCTCGAGTTGACATCTTCGTCCCGGGGGCGTTCAAAATGAATGTGAAGCCGGGCGATCGGGTCACCGCAGGGGAGACCGTGCTCGGCGAGCTGAGGTGACGGGATGAGGCGACGACCTCGTTCGATTCGACTTCTACAGGGCGGTGCCGACCGGCGTCGGGGCATCTACATCCTCCCGAACCTCTTCACCACGGCGACCATTTTCCTTGGGGTCTTCGCGGTCATCCGGGCCAGCAACGGGGATTTCCTCACGGCTGCGGTCTGCATCGTCATTGCACACGTCAGCGATGGCCTCGATGGGCGCATTGCGCGACTGACCAACACGACCAGCGATTTCGGAGTCGAATACGATTCGCTTGCGGACCTCGTGGCCTTCGGTGTCGCGCCAGGCATTCTCGCCTACAACTGGGCTCTGGCGCCGTGGGGGCATTGGGGGTGGCTCGCGGCATCGCTCTACGTCACGTGCGGTGCGCTTCGCCTGGCGCGCTTCAATACGCAGATTGCCTTCACCGAAAAGAAGAGCTTCGTGGGACTGCCGATCCCGGCTGCGGCCGACATGATCGCTGCCACGGTGCTGCTGTACTTCTTCTTCGGAGGTGAGGGGGAGACCAGCAAGCACGTCCTTCTTCTCCTCCTGATCTACGGACTCGCGCTGCTGATGGTGAGCAACATCCGGTACTATAGCTTCAAGGACGTAGACTGGCGGGCACAGCAGCCCTTCTACATGCTCGTCGGCCTGGTGGTTCTCGTCATGTTCGTCGTGGCCCAGCCGCAGATCCTGCTGTTCACCGCAATGATGGTCTACGTGGCCTCCGGGCCGGTGGGATGGGTGGGCGGGCGCGTCCGCCGCGTGCGCCGCCGACGCGAGCGTGTTGCTGACAGCGAGAAAGCGGAAGCCGCTGGTGGTGACACAGCCTGAAGCACCACTCCGCCCGCTCTTTGACTACGGGCCGTGGTCGTCCCTGCTTGCGGACATCGTCTGCGGCGACGGCCGCGTGGACTACGAGGTCCTCGCCGCCGAGCGGAGCCGGTTGACGGATTTCGTGACGGCCCTCGGGGAGGCGAGCCCGGATAGCGATCCGGAGCGCTTTCCGGACGCCGCAGCGTCGCTGGCCTATTGGATCAACGCCTACAACGCTTTCGTTCTCGACGCAGTGATCGACGAATATCCGATTCG
>JAPOLW010000286.1 GCA_029976905.1 bacterium
GGAGATGACCGGCGCCTCACTCCCAAAGACCTCGGCATGGAATTTGAGCCAAGTGTGAATACGATTTTTGGCGGAGTTGTGGGACGAGGCTGCAAAGCGGCCGGCGTCGAGATCCTCGAAGGTCCGCGCGATCCGCCCGGCGTCGGGGCGCCCTTCGATGGTCGCGTGCAGCTCCTCGCGCAGACGCTCCCGGTCCTCGGCCGGTCGCGTCGAGACGACGCCCCGGAGCCCAACCTCGAAGAGTCGGTCGACCACCTCGCTACCCGCAATCTGGGTCCGCCCGTCTTCCCCGACGAAGGTCCGCGCCCGCATCTCGGAAAGAGCCGTGCGCAGGTACTCCACGTGCGGCTTCTCGTCGGCCTGGATGTGTTCGATCATCGCCGCTGCGGCCTCGGTGTTGCGACAGACCTCGGGATCCCCGAGAAGGCGCTGCGCCCACTCGAAGACGTCCTCTGCCACGATCTCGACGATCATGACACCGGCGAGGAACGCCACCATGTTCTCGACGCGGGCGTCGAGAGCGGGGAAGAGACGCTGCCTCTCCGGACGGCGGCGCCCCATCATCATGCGCAGGAGGATGTCGCCGGGCAACTCAGGCTTGTCGAGCCCCAGATCACGAGCCGCCTCCCACATCTGCTTGTGGCCGCCTTCCCGGCGGTGGCCGGCCTCGTCGCGCGCATGGGCCTCGATGAGCCCGCCCTCGAGGTGCGCGATCGCCGTTCCCCCGATGTCTTCGACGAAGGTCGCATGCAGATCGGGCAGCGGCAGATCACGGATGCGGGCGCCAAATCCCTCCACGATGGAGATGATCGTGAGCGACCGCGAGATCGGATCGACGATCCCCTCCTGCAGCAGGAATTTTGCCTGCTCGTAGCTGGGGTAATGGGGAGGGACGTAGTCGGTCGGCAGGTCGAGCAGCGGCTGTCCCGCATCGCGCAAGCGCTGCTGCCAGGCTTCGATCGCAGGCTTTCGATACAGAGTGCGAGGCGAGACGTAGGCCCCGTCGATGAAGCCGCCGTGACAGAGGACGTCACCGGCGACCAAAGGCTCTTCGTAGTCGTGCCCCTGCAGGAGCTCTTCGCGGGTGTATTCGAGACGCATGGGTGATTCCTCCGTTCCGTCGAGACTGCCCCGATCCCTACGGTCGTTCAAGTGCTTCGGGCGCGGTGGGAAGGTCGCCGCGATGATCGGTGAGGGGCGGTCGGAACAGCAGATAGGCGGCCGCCCCGAGCGCGGGAACGAGCGCGGGCAGCCAGTGGAGTCCGCTCATGCTGCGGCCCCGCCGACGGAGGTCGTCGGGAAGGACCGCGGCGAAGGCGACCGAGAAGAGGAGGAAGTCCACGGACATGAAGCTCACGAAGGCATTCGTCTCGTAGGCCCGCCGGTAGGCTTCGGGACTTCCCTGGAAGAGCCCCTGGGCAAAGAGCGCGATCGTCGAGACGAGCACGAGGAGCGCGAGCACCTTCGATTCTGCGAATCGGACGAGCCGCGTTCTCTCCGGAACCTTCCCCTCCTGCGGACGTCGCAGGAAGAGGTAGACGTAGAGCGCCGTATTGCCCAGCACCAGGGCACTCACCGCGAAGGGCCAGGCCTTCCATCGGCCTTGGTCGTCCTGCACCAGGACCACCAACATGATCAGCGGCCAGAGCCCGAGCAGATTGAAGACCGCGAAGACCAGCGGGTCGACCCGACCGCCGTCGCTTTGGAAGACGTCGGCGAGGAATTCGGCCACCGACGGTCCGCCTTCGGGAGTGAACCAGAGGACGTGGATCCAACCCGCAATCCACGCAGCGGCCAGAATCAGCTTGACGCTCACGTCCGGTCTTCTCCCCGCACAGCCGCGCCCGCCCGCGCCGATTCGGGCGGGCAGCCCGTCGGCCTCAACGAACGCTCCCCCCGGTCAGGATCGCACCCAGCACGACACCGTCGACCGCCACCCAGTGGGTGCCGTCGTAGAGTTGACGATTGGCATCGTAGGCCGCGACCCACGCCGTGCGCGCCAGCGGCGCCGCGGAGTTCGCCGATTCGTAGAGGGCGTATTTGTCGGCAAGCGCGTCGAGGACGTTGGGGACCGAGGGGTCCCCGACGGTCTCGTAGCCGTATTCCCCGATGAAGAGCGACAACTCGTGGGCGTCCAGTTCGGCCCGCCAGGCATCGATCCGTTGCAGCTGGTTGGACTGCCGGGTCGCGCGGGAGATGCCCCCGGCGTCTTCGTAGGCATAGGACTCTGCCTGCTCGTCGACACTCAAGCACGAACTGCGATAGCCCCGCGTATCGCCATTGGCCGGATCCCCCGAGAAATAGTCGTGCAGGGTGATCATCAAATTGGGTCGCAGGGCGGGATCGGCCGCGCTGAAATCGATGCAGGCCGGGTCGAAACTGCCCGCCAAGGGCGTCAGGATGAGGATCTTGTCCGGATCGAGCGCGCGAAGAGCGTCGACCCAGCCAATCTGCATGTCGAAGAGCTCCTGATTGCCCACCTGGTAGCTGGGAACGTCGACCCCGTAGTTGCGGGGCTCGTTGACCAGGTCGACCGCGATGACGTCGTCGGAATTTCCGTAGCGCGCCATGATTTCCTCGAGGAAGGGCAGCGCGTAGCCCTCGAGAATGTCGTCGACGTGATCGTTCCAGGTCGACTGGACCTGCTCGGCGGAGAGGTCGGTCGTACTGGTACCCACGGGCGGGAAGGACGTCCCCGGCCGGTAGTCGTCCCATGCCCAGCCGGGCAGGTTCCACATCGATCCGGGCAATTGATCGTACTTCGTACGGCCCTGCTTGCGCACGTGGATCGGGTCGAGGATCACCTTGAAACCGAGTTGGGCCGCCTGGGTGATCAGCGCATCGAGTTCATCCCAGGCCGTGTGCTGCCCCGCCGGGTCGAAAACGCCGCGCGTCTTCTCGAAGCGCGGCCAATTCAGAGCCACCCGGAGTGCATTGAAGGCCGGGGCGCCCGGTTGAGCCAACCTGGAGACGTCGTAGTGCCAATTGTCCTCGACCGCGTCCCGGAGATTCACGCCATTGACCGCGAAGACCGTGTCGGCCTGCGTGTCGACGAAACCCCAGGGCCATTCGGCACAATAGGCTTCGCTCGACGCCTGGCACCATGCGCTCTGACCAATGCCAGCCTCCGCCTCGGTCGTGCCGGCGACCGCAGCGAGAGCGGAGTACGGATTCTGGGGCCAGTCGAGGTAGGCGTAGTTCGGGTCGTTCGGTTGATTGATCGACTTCACTCCGAGGGCGTACGTCGTCCCGGGGGACAAGCCGGAGAACGTGTGACTCGTTGCATTCTCGTCGGCGGTCCAACCCACCCACACCCCGTCGACGAAGAAATCGAGACTCGTTCGATGCAGATCGTCGTCGGGAAGTTGCCAGTCGATCGTGATCGAGGACGTCGAGGTCTGGGTGACCGCGAGGCCCGTCGGCGCCGCGAGAACCGCGGCAGTCGTCGCCGACGCCGTGGCCGGCGGGGACGAACCGCCCGGCCCCGCCGCGACGACCGACACCGTGTAGGTCGTCGCCGGATCGGCGACCAGCAAAGTCGCCTCGGAAGGATCCGTCACCGCGTCGACCACGGCCGACAGGGTGGCGGCACCGGCCGCTTCGGCGGTGACCGACCACGACGACACGCCCGCGGCATCATCCCAATCCACGTGGATCCGGTCGGTGGTGGTGGTCGTCGCCACGAGGCCGGTCGGCGCCGCCGGCACGTCGTCGGTCTCCAGGAGAAGCTGCGCCGCGCGGCCCCCTTCCTTCGCGCCAAAGGCGAAGGGGTCCGCGAAGTCCGGCTGTCCCTGGTGCAGGAAGACGAAGGTGTACACCCCATCCCCGTCGATGCCGCCCGCGCCGGCGAGTTCGAGGTCCTGCCAGCCGCTCGCCAGCGCGCCCGTCTCGTAGATAGTGGCCGAATACGACGTTGGCATGTTGTCCCAGGTGAGCTCTTCTTCGACCCAGTCGTCGACCGGAGCGAGCACGCGCTTGACCTTGAAGCCGATGTCGGTCGGATCGGTCACGTAGATCCGCAGCTTCGCCGACACGACGCGGCCGACCACTCCCTCCACCACGAATTTCAAGAAGGGACGCAGGCCTTCCGGACAGCCATTGCAGGCCCGCAGGGTCGTGCCCACGCCGCCCTCGAAAGGGGTCTGCGGCGTATTCCAACAGGCGGCGGCATCCTCGACGACCTCGATCCCGGTGGGGATCTCGCAGGTCGACGGCGCCGGGTCACAGGCCACCGCGGCACACGCCTTGGCCTTGAACTGCCGCGCGTCGTCGCGCCGGGCGGTGTCACAGCGCAGGCAGAAGCCGGTCCCCGAACCAAAGCGCACCCGCGCGTTGACCGTCCCCTGTGCGCCGTCGTCGGCGAGTGAGTACGCGATGTCGCTCTTGAGCAGGATCTTCATCGAGCCACCGCGCAGCAACGCTTTGTTGCGGGTGACGCGATCCCGGAAGCGCCACAGCCGAGCGTTGCCCTTCCAGGACTCCCCGGCCGGTAGACGCACGCAGAGATCATCGGTGTCGCTGTAGACGTGAACCGAAGTCCCGAGGAGATGGGGATCGAATGCCTCCCCGATGTGGATGGATGGGTCGCGCGACTCGAGGACGATCTGCCGGCGGGATTCCACCGCGTTGTCCACCACGATCATCTTGCTGGTGGAGACCTCGCGGGCGGCGGTGGGATTCGCCCCGAGAAGAACACCCAGGAGTACCGCCACGAGACGCACCATACCCTGTCCCCGTCCCGATCGCGGCGCTGCCTCGACGACGGCGACCGCCTGGGACGCCTCCGCGACAGTCATGGGGTTGCGCTATCAGATGCGGCAAATCCCGACAACGCAATTTTCCGGCCCGGGAGACTGGTGGCGGCGCTGGATCTAGGACGCCGCGGTCTCCGCCGGGCGCGCGAAGACGAGCAGCCCCAAAGCACCGGAGGCCACGAGCACGGCGAGCAGGACGAAACCCATGGCAAAGCTCGTCGTCGCGTCGGTCAGCCAGCCGATCGCAAAGGGGACGAGGACACCCGACGCAGAAAAGAACGTGACCAGGATGCCGGTCGCCGCGCCCGCCTGCTCGCGGAAGAGATCGGTACAGACGGAATAATAGGGCCCGTTGGCCGACATCGAGCAGCCAATCCCGAGCGTCAGCCAGAAGATGGCCCAGTTGCTGGACTCCACGAAGGCGAGCGGCACGAAGAACGCGGCGGCGAGCAATTGCAGCACCAAGATCGGATGGATTCGCGCCTTCCGAACACT
This sequence comes from bacterium, assembly GCA_029976905.1. GTDB lineage: Bacteria > Desulfobacterota > Binatia > UBA12015 > UBA12015 > VGTG01. The sequence continues at coordinate 5,250 of JAPOLW010000286.1, forward strand.
GCCGTGAACCTCGAAGAGGCGATCGGAAAAGGTCCCTACGATCAGCATGCCGACGATTGCCAGCCCCCAGGGAAGCGTCGCGAACCAACCGATGGTCGCCAATTCGAGATCGAAGGTGTGCTGGAAGTAGCCGGGAATCCAGGTCACGCCAAAGAAGAGGATCGCGCCGAAGCCGAAGAAGGACCAGGAGGTCGCCAGCAGAGTCGGGTCGCGCAGGAGACGGACATATTCGGCCCTCGTCGGGCGCGATCGCGCCGCGGTGCTGGCTGCGTCGCGATAGAGCCCGGACCAAAGGAGGAAGATCACTCCGCCCGCTGCCCCGAGCAGCATGAAGGTATGCCGCCACCCGAGG
>JAPOLW010000287.1 GCA_029976905.1 bacterium
CCAGATCGAACTCACGCACAATTGGGACCCCGAGGAGTTGAGCGGCGGCCGCAACTTCGGCCACGTCGCGTACGCCGTCGACGACATCTACGCCACCTGTCAGCGCCTGCACGAGGGAGGGGTCACGATCAACCGACCGCCGCGCGACGGACACATGGCCTTCGTACGGTCGCCCGACGGCATCTCGATCGAACTCCTCCAGCGCGGCACACCGCTCCCGGCCCGGGAGCCCTGGGCCTCGATGCCCAACACGGGCTCGTGGTAGACCGGACGCGACTCGACAAAACGGAGGTCCGGTGACTTCCGTACAGCGCCTGCGCGGCTTTCGCGCCGATCTCGATCAACGGGCGGCGGCGCTCGTCGCCGAGGCACTCACCCGTCGAGCCGCCGAGGCGGCGCAGGTGGTGCTCGGAGTCGTGGGCGGCCGCAGCGTGGGTGGGCTCTACCGGGCGCTCCGGAACTGTGCCGTACCCTGGTCGAAGTTGCACGTCTTCCTCGTCGACGAACGGCGGGTTCCCGCAACCAGCGACGAGAGCAACTACAAACTCGTGCGCGAAGACCTTCTCGACGGCCCGCTGCGCGACGGCCGCCTCGGCGAGGCACAGACGCACCCCTTCCCCTTTCGGCCCGGGGCCGACGAGGCAGGTGTCGCCGCCTACGACCGGCAACTGCGCGAGGTCGGAGGACGCTTCGACGTCGTCGTCCTGAGCGCGGGGGAGGACGGCCACACGGCATCCCTCTTCCCCCGACACCCGTCGATCCAGGCAACCGACGACGGATTCCTTCTCGTCGAGAAGGCTCCCAAGCCACCGCCGCGACGGGTCAGCGCATCGCGACGCCTCCTGGAGCGGACGTCCCTGGGCGTCCTGGTCTTCTACGGCGAAGAGAAACGCGACGCTCTGCAACGCTTTCGCGTCCCCGGCGTCGACCCGGTCGAGTGCCCGGCTGCACTCGTGAACTCGATGGACGCCGCGGTGGTCCTGACCGATCTCGACTGAATTCAGAAGCCGAGGAAACGCTCGCGAAGGCTCGGGGTCGGCGTCGGCCCGATGATGGGTGCGCTGCGCTCCACCCGATTCACGAGCACCCACTGCGAACCAAACTGCGTGTAGCCCGTGATCCGGAGCAGTTCGTTCGGTGCGGCGTCGCGGATCTTCTCGAGGAGTTCACCGTCGCCCTGGAAGACGAAGTTTGGCTTAATGGGCTGAACCTGGGCGACGATCTCGGCCGCGGTCGGGCCGGTGGCCGTCAGCGTCACCAGGTTGGTGAGCGCGAACGGGTGAAGATCGCCCTTCCCGATGCGCACCTCGAACATCTTCCACGGTCGGACGTCTGCCCGGGTGCCTCCCAGAAAACCTTCGATGCGCACTTCGACCTGGCCCGGAACCGCACTGATGCCGAGAGTCGCCATCATGGCCAGAGCGAGAATGGATTTCATCACCGATCCGTATCCCGGAACCGGACGGCTCGCCACGAAAAACGCGCGATTGCGTTTCCCGAACGCGAACCCGTTTCTTGACTGCCCTCGGACCTTCGGATAGCGCATCTGCTTCGCGCTTGGGCGAGCGCGCATGGAGAAAGAAGACATGCCCGTCTTGAAGGACGAATCGCAGATCAGTCGACAAGCCCGGTGGCAGCGCAAGCATCGCGCCATGGGACTGTGCGTCCTCTGCAGCAAGCCCGTGGACAAGGGCTGGCGATGCACGAAGCACTACAAGCAGCACAAGATCGCCATGCGGTTGCGCTACATCCCGAAGGTGCGAGGACGCTACAAGGTCAAGGGGGACAAGGAGGCGGAAGACACTCCAACCGCGCCCAAGAAGACGACGGCCGCGAAGAAGAGCCCGGAGGGACGCGCCGCGACGAAGGCGACCTCCTCCCGCAGGACGAGACCGACAAAGCGTCCGCCGCCGAAGACCTCGAGCACAGCCGCGAAGACGCGCGCGAAAAAGCCCGCCTCGCGTCTACGGACGAAAGCCACCGCCCCGAAAAAGAGCCAGATCCGCGCCAAAAAGAAGACGACGCGGCGCGGAACGACGAAAGCCAGCACCGCCCGCAAGACCACGGCGCGCACCGACACACGCAAAACGGCCGGCGCCGCCCGCAAGGCCACAGCGCGCACCGGCACCCGGAAGACGGCCGCCACCGTCCGCAAGACCTCGACGAAGGCCGCTCCGCCCGCGACCACGAAGACCGCCCGCCGTGCCACCAAAAAGCCGGCCATACGCACGAAACCGGGCACGCGCCGCAGCAGCCTTCGCAAACGGAGCTAGATCGACCCACCGGGTCTGGTCGTAGCCGAGGAAGACCGGGAACCGACGATGTCCCTTCCAAAAACGATGCGTGCCGCCATCTGCCCGACCCCCGGTCAGATGGAACTCCGCGAGGTCGAAGTCCCGCGCCCTCTCCGGGAGGGGGAAGTCCTGGTCCGGGTCCGGCGCTGCGGGATCTGCGGATCGGATCTCCATTGGTACAAGGGGCACGTGCCCCCACCCGGCCTTTGCCCCGGCCATGAAGTCACCGCCGTGGTAGCGGCCACCGGCCCGGGGACCCATCGCTTGCGGGAGGGAGACCGAGTGGCGGTGGAAGGGATCCGTTCGTGTGGCGCCTGTCACTGCTGTACGTCAGGGAACCCTCAACTCTGCCCGCAACTCTCGCTGATCGGCCTCAGCACCCCCGGCGGCTTCGCCGACTATCTCGTGACCGACGGCCGGCATCTGTACCCCGTGCCCGACCAGGTCGACGACGAAACGGCGCAGCTCACCGAACCTCTCGCCGTCGATGTTCATGCGCTACGCCTGGCCGACTTCCAACCCGGTCAACGCGTTCTGATCCTCGGAGGGGGCACGATCGGGCTTCTCGCGGTCTCGGCAGCCGCAGCGGCGGGCGCCGGCGAGATCACCCTCTCCGCGCGACGCCCGCAGCAACAAAGCGCCGCGCGGGCGCTGGGCGCGCATCGCATCCTCGATGCGGGCGTCGATGGCTCCGGCCCGGCGGCCGATCCGGGCGGCGGCTACGATGTCGTTCTGGACACGGTAGCCGACCCCTCGGGGAGCCTGGACCAGGCCGTCGGCGCCATCCGGTCGGGCGGGACGATCGTGCTCGTCGGCGTCTTCCTCGAGCGACCGGGCTTTGACGCACTGAGTCTAATGATGCGCGAGATCCGTCTCGTCGGCTCCATGTGCTACGGTCGCGCCCGGGGGGAGGCCGACTTCGAAGCAGCTCTGGACATCCTTTCGCGTCGGGGCGCGGACATCCGCGACCATCTCGTCACCCATCGCCTGCCGCTGGACGAAATCGACGAGGGATTCCGGATCGCGGCGGACAAAACCAGTGGCTCCATCAAGGTCAGCATCGGTATTTCCTCCCCCTGAAGCACCCGGGCACGGTAAGGATTGCGTGGGCCGAACGTCGGTTTCCCTTCGATGGCGGTGGAGGCGGGAGCACTTCCGGTCGGTGCGTGGGTCCCCGTGGCGGGGTTCCCGGGAAGACGGACTGCCATGAGTGCCCGTCGTCGGGCCGCCGACGCACCGGAATCCACTGCGTCGGCGCATGAGAAAGGCTACTCTTTTCTGGCGCGTTGCCGGGCTGGCGAACCCGGTGTCCGGGAGGAATTCGTCGCCGAATACGGGGCCCTCGTCCGCTTTGCGATGTCGTCCGTCCTGCGTCAGAGCGGCAGCGCACATGACGTCGAGGACACCGAGGATCTCTTCCAGAACCTCCTGTTGGCCTTCTTCGAGGACGACTGTCGTCGGCTCAAACTCTACGACGGTCGCAGCGGGGCCTCCCTGGCGACCTTCATCCGGGTGTGCGCGACGCGCCAGACCCTCGATTACCTCAGGAGTGTGCGGCGCCAGCCCATCTTCGTGCGCGAAACGGCGGACGGCAGCCGCGGTCCCTTCGACGACATGACCGACGCTTCGGCAGACCCCGAGAAACACGCAACGAACGAAGAAAGGCTTCGACACCTTCGTGAATCCGTGACGAGTCTGCCCGCGCGCGAGCAATTATTCCTCCGCCTGCACTTCATCGAGGGACAAAGTGTCCCCGAAACTGCACGGACGCTCGGCCTCACCGACAACGCCACGCACGTGCTGAAGTCCCGACTACGTGCGAAGCTACGCGACCGCCTGGGGTGGGATGACGATGCGTGAGCGGAGCCCAGCCAAGTCCGTCGACGTTGCCGCGCTGCAACAGGCGCTGGCCTCCGGCGCAGACGACAACCATGTCGACGATTCGGCCATGGCGGCCTACCTCGGGGGAAGCCTCGCCCGCGACGCTCGCGAGGCGCTGGAGCGACATGCCGCGGCCTGCGCCCGGTGCGGCGAGGATCTCGCGCAGGCCGCTTGCGTCGAAAGAGACGCCGAGACGCACGATCGCATCGCTCGGCGCGCGCCGGCAGCTCAGGCGAAGACTCCAAACAGACCCGCCGTCGCCCGATCCCCGGGTACGACTACGATCCCCGCATGGATGCGCCTTGCAGCAGCCGTGGCTCTCGCTCTCGCCGGTCTTCTGGGCGCACGGCAAGCCGCCAATCTCGTCGCCGGGCGCCTGGAGCCGGTCCTCGTGGCTCGGGCCGAGCAATGGGCACAGCGCCGGGTAGAGACCGGCGACGTTTCCCTTTTGCTCGCCGGGGGTCCGGGCCTCGAGCTGAGCGGCCTTGCCGTCGCCGACGACCCGAGCTTCTCCGAGGCGGATTTCTTCTCTGCCAGGTCGGTCGCCCTCCATGTCGAGCCCTCCGCGCTTCTCGAGGGACGCCTGGCGGGTCGTGTCGAGATCGACCAGCCCGTCCTGCGCCTCGTGCGCGACCGGGCCGGCCGTTGGAACGTGCAGACCCTTGGGGGGGCGCGGGCGCAACCGGGATCGCTTGCAGGTGCGCTCGCCGAGGAAGCCGACCGCGCGCTGGCCGAAGCCGCGCGGGAGAAGGCTCCGAGCGACGCGGGAGGGGGGGCACGCGTCGAGCTCGCCTCGGCCTCGATCCACGACGGCGTCCTCGAGATCGAGGAATTGGGTTCCGACGGCACAACCCTGCGCCTCGAAGCCGTCGACCTCCTCTATTCAGGGGAACCCGGCCAGCGCGGCACCGTCTCCCTGGAGGGCCACATCGGCCCCGACCGGGATCGCGTCGCGCTGCGGGGTGAGGTGGGCCCCTTCGATGGCGATGTCACACCGGTCTATCGCTTCCCCGAGGTGGCTCTGCGGAACGTACCCGTTCGAGGTCTCCCCGGCGCACCCCGAGCAGTCCTGGGGGAGATTACGTTCGGAGGACATCTCGAGAGCGCCGGGCGTTCGCTGGCAAAGATCGCCGCTGCCGCCCGCGGCGGAGGGACGCTCGAACTTTGCTGCGGGGCCTTCGAGGGAAGAAACCTCGCGCGCGAGCTGGTCACCCATCTGGCCGCATTGCCCGGCGGCGAGCGCCTGCTCGAAGCCGTCGCAAGGCAGGCGGCCGTGGCCTCAGCTCTCCAGGCGCCGGATACCCTCTTCGACGCGGTCTCGGCCATCGCCGACCTGGAGCCGAGCACGCTTCACCTCACCGCGCTCGACGTTCGCACGCCCCTGTTGCGCGTCGACGCCGACACCTCGCTCACTC
>JAPOLW010000288.1 GCA_029976905.1 bacterium
CCGGGCATGCCGACACCGTGCGGCGGCGATGGTTGCGACTCGCGGGTCGTCTTCCCTATCGTTTTTGGAATACGGGAGAGTCTGCCCGTGGGCCCGTTCCATGAATCTGCACTTCAGCGAAGAAGACGAAGCGTTTCGGCGCGAGCTGGCGGTCTGGCTGGAAGCGGAACTCTCGGGCCCATTTGCACACGTGCGCGGTCGCGGGGGGCCCGGCGACGAGCACGCACTCTTCGAGGAGAGACACGACTGGGAGAAGCGACTCGGTGAGGCGGGCTGGGTCGGTATCGCGTGGCCCCGTGACTATGGTGGCCGCGAACTGCCCTTCTCGCAGCAGGTCATCTTCCACGAAGAATATGCACGGGCCGGGGGGCCCGGGCGCCTCAGCCAGGTCAGCGAAAATCTTCTCGGGCCGACCCTACTCGCCTTCGGCAACGAGGAGCAGAAGAAGAGATTCCTTCCCCCGATCGTACAGGGCGAGGAGATCTGGGCGCAGGGCTACAGCGAACCCAATGCGGGCTCCGACCTCGCCAACGTACAGACCCGGGCCGAACTGGTCGGCGACGAGTGGGTCATCCACGGCCAGAAGGTGTGGACCTCCGGTGGACAGTGGGCCGATTGGTGTTTCGTTCTCTGCCGCACGGAGTCCGACGCGCCGACCAACCATGCCGCGCTTTCCTATCTGCTCGTCCCAATGAAGCAGCCTGGCATCGAGGTCCGCCCCATCGTCCAGATGACCGGCACCTCGGAGTTCAGCGAGGTCTTCTACGACGGTGCCCGAACGGATGCCCGCAACGTCGTGGGTTCCCGCGGGGACGGCTGGAAGGTCGCCATGGGGACACTCGCCTTCGAGCGCGGCGCGTCGACGCTCGGGCAGCAGTACCTCTTCCTCGGCGAGCTGCAGGAAATCATCGAGATCGCACGACGGAACGGGAAGGCCTCGGACCCCGTTGTGCGGCAGCGCCTCGTCGATGCATGGATCGGCCTGAGAGTGATGCGATACAACGCGATCCGTACCCTCGGGAACACCGACGCCACCCTTCGCCGGGAAGCCATGATCACCAAGATCTACTGGGCGACGTGGCACCGGGAACTGGGCAAGCTCGCGATGGACGTCCTCGGTCCCGAGGCAGAGATCGCCGCCGCGTCGCCCTACGAATTGAGTCGCCTGCAGTCGATGTATCTCTTCACACGCTCGGATACGATCTACGCCGGAACGAACCAGATCCAACGCAACATCATCGCCGAGCGGGCGCTCGGGCTCCCGCGAGAGCCTCGGGTCAAACCAACGAAGTGAGGGAGACCACCATGCCGGTCACGCCGCCGCCCTACCCCCAAGGTCGAGACATCCTGAAGGGGAAGACGATCCTCATTACCGCGGCGGCCGGCACCGGCATCGGCTTTTCAACCGCGAAACGATGCCTCGAGGAAGGTGCCGAGGCGGTGATGATCAGCGACATCCACGAACGGCGACTCGCCAATGCCGCCGACGAGCTTCGCATGATCCCGAACGCAGGCGCGGTCCACGCAGGGACCTGCAACGTCACGCGGGAGGAAGACGTTCAGGCGCTCGTCGACGCCGCCGCGTCCGAGCTGGGACGGATCGACGTGCTGATCAACAATGCCGGTCTGGGGGGCACGACGAACATCGTCGACATGACCGACGAGCAATGGCACGCCATCCTCGACGTGACGTTGAACGGGACCTTCCGAATGACGCGCGCAGCACTGCGCTACATGCAGCCCAGGGAAGCCGGCGTCATCGTGAACAACGCCTCGGTTCTCGGATGGCGCGCGCAGGCAGGTCAGGCCCACTACGCGGCCGCCAAGGCGGGCGTCATGGCGCTGACTCGATGCGCCGCCGTCGAAGCCGCCCCGTTCGGAGTTCGCATCAACGCGGTCGCCCCCAGCCTGGCCATGCACCAATTCCTCTCCAAGGTGACCCCCGAGGACCTCCTCGCGCAACTGGTGGGCCAGGAGGCGTTTGGACGCGCGGCGGAAACCTGGGAGGTCGCCAACGTGATCGCCTTCCTGGCCAGCGACTACTCGTCCTATATGACGGGAGAGGTGGTCGCCGTTTCGAGCCAGCATCCCTGAAGGCGGCCGCCCGTTCCCCGCCTACCGTTGTCGGGAGCCCGATCTGCTGCCAGGCGTGCCTCGGCCGGGGCAATGGCCCGGGCGCTGCTGGGCCTTCAGTTTTGCGAAAGGACGGTGTGGACGTCGCGCTCGAGGATGCGACGTGCCCGCGGAGCGGCCACATTCCCGTGGCGGCGCAGTTCTTCCCAGTAGCTCCAGCTCAGGGTGGCCGCGATGGCGCGGACCCGCTCCCGGGCTTCGGCCGGATCGACGCTCTCGAGTTCGCGTTCAAAGACGCGCGCGATCTCATCTCGATCACGCTGGCGAAGTCGATCGTTGCACCGCCCGATGGCGGGGGAGATCGCTTCGTACCGCTGCGCCGCCCGGCGAACGGAGGAGATCCGGTCGTTGAGTCGGGATTGCTGAACGACGAAGGCTTCGACGCGGCTTTCGAGGGGCCCTTCGGATTTCACCCGACGGAGCGACCGCAGCACCCGGCCGTATTGCAATTCGCAAACCGCTGCAAAGAGAATCTCGAGGTGGTCGAAGTGCCGGAAAACGGCTCGAACAGACACCCCCGCTTTCTCGGCAACGTCTCGTGCCGTCGGATGGGTCGCGCCGGCCTCGAGGCAATCGAGCATGCCCTGGGTCACCGCCCGCTGCGTTCGTTCGGCGCGGGCGTGCCTACCATCGACCGCGACGCGCTTGCGTTCGGCGAAGTGCTCGAATTCGACCGGCACTTTTTTCGGGGTACGGCCTACGGCTTCTTCTTTCGAGTTACCGGTCATAAATAAAAACTATATCCTCGTCGGATTCCGCGCAACCAGGAGAAAGTTTGATCCGCTTTTGCGGGAAACCAGCGCGGGCGCCAATCGCTGGCCTCGCGACACCGGGACGTTCTAGAACCCGGGAATGCGAGTCTACTGTCTTGGTATCCTGGTTCTTCTCGGTCTTGGATGCACCTACGACAGCCCCGACGGAGACCCGTGGTCGCCACCGGGCGGAGCCGCTCGAGCTTCGGCCCTCCGTTCGCGCCAGGCCTGCGCGGATCGGGATCCGGAGCGGCGGGCCTTCTTCGGCGACCTCCACGTGCACACCGGCTTTTCCATGGATGCCCGCACGCGCGATGTCGTCCTCACGCCAGACGATGCCTACCGGTATGCCACGGGAGAACCGATCGCGCTGCCCCCGCTCGATGGCCGCGGACAAGGCACCCGGACCGTGTCCCTCGAACGGCCACTCGATTTTGCCGCCGTCACCGACCACGCCGAGTTCCTCGCCGAAGTCACCATCTGCACGACCCCCGGATCGGTGGCCTATGACTCGAAGGGCTGCCGGATCTACCGGGGTGAAGAGACGTCCTGGGCGGCCTGGCTCTTTGGCATCCACGGAGTCGGATCGCGCATTCTGGGACTCCTGGCGCTCTCGGGTCGCTCGGAGGAGATCTGCGGGCCCGATCTCGAACGCTGTCGCCTTGCTGCGGCGGCCGTCTGGGGAGAGACGCAAGACGCAGCCGAGCGCTGGTACGATCGCACCAGCGCCTGTCGCTTCACCACCTTTCCGGCCTGGGAGTACAGCGCCTCCCCGCGCCAATCGAAAGTTCACCGAAATGTCATCCTCCGCAACGAGATCGTTCCCGAACTTCCGATCTCGTGGATCGACGAACCTTCGGCGGAGGGCCTATGGCGAAAGCTGCACGAGCGCTGCCTCGATACCGATACGGGCTGCGACGCCCTTGCGATTCCGCACAACATGAACCTTTCCAACGGCCGCGCCTTCGAGATCTGGTACCGGGATCGCCCCCCCGCGGCGCAGCAGGCCGCAGCTCGTCTGCGGGCGGGCCTCGAACCCGTTGCCGAGATGACCCAGATCAAGGGAGATTCCGAATGCCGCAACGGGCTCTGGGGCGTCGCCGGCGCCGCCGATGAGTTCTGCGACTACGAGAAGATCCGAACCACCGACCAACCCGACGATTGCGAGGGGGAAACCGGCAGCGGCGCCATGCGCGGCGACGGATGCATCTCGCGAGTCGACTTCGTCCGCTACGCCCTGGTCGAAGGCCTGCGCGAGGAGTCCCGGATCGGTGTCAATCCATTCCAGATCGGCTTCATCGGCAGCACCGATACGCACAACGCGACGCCCGGCGCCGTGAGCGAGGACGAGTACGCCGGGAGCCGCGGCGCCCGGGTCGCAACGCCGCTCCAACGCCTTCGTTACGACGGCGAGAGCGCGGCGATGCGCAACGAGATCCTGCGCAATCCCGGCGGCCTTGCCGGCGTGTGGGCGGAGGAGAATTCTCGCGATGCGATCTTCGAGGCCCTGCGCCGCCGCGAGACCTTCGCGACCAGCGGCCCGCGGATCCGCCCCCGCTTCTTTGCCGGATGGAATCTCCCGGCAGACGCCTGTGACCAACCCGACCTGGTGCGAAGGGCCTACGACGTCGGTGTTCCCATGGGCGGCGAACTCGGGGAGAACTCGGCTCCCTCGTCGGGGTCCCCCACCTTCGTCGTGACCGCGCTCAGCGATCCCGGGACGAGCACGCAGCCCGGCGGCCTGTTGCAACGGCTGCAGATCGTCAAGGGTTGGGTCGGCGCGGACGGGCGCTTCCACCAATCCGTCCACGACGTCGCCGGGACCGCCCACAATGGCGCGGCCGTCGACCTACGGACCTGCGCGCCCGAGGGGCCAGGGTATCGCAGTCTCTGCGGATCGTGGCGCGACCCAGACTTCGATCCGACCCAGCCGGCCGTCTACTACGCCCGGGTGCTCGAGAATCCGAGTTGTCGGTGGTCCTGGCGTCAGTGCATCGAGCTTCCCGAGTCCGATCGACCCAATGGATGCCGCCTTCCCTGGCTTGCCAAGACAATCCAGGAGCGCGCCTGGACTTCCCCGATCTGGTTCACACCCGCGACGCAGGCGGGCGCAGAGCCCCCCGCCTGACCCCGCGCGTCCCCGGCGAAGATCCGACTCCTACCGCGCCAGGAACGCCGTCTCGTCGTTCTTGCGCACATCGGCCTCTGTGAAGACCGATTCCCAGCAGGCCCCGGTGTCGTCGTTCTTGGCCTGCGCCACCACCGGCAGGGCGAACGGTCCCGTCGGCAGCCGAAGCCGTGTGCCCTGATCGCCGACAGCTAGCGTGAAGTCGCCCGACCGCCCTGATCGCCGACAGTGCGCTCGCACGCTTCGATTGCCTCGTCGATGCGCTCGAGAATGATCGAAATCAGCTTGGGGTCGAGACCGATCGTTTCTGTGATCGTTACGGCCACATGAGGATGCCGACGCCGGGCGGCCTCGGCGAGTTCGGGAAGATCCACGTTCGTGTGACGCCCCGGCAGCAGGAAGAAAGGGTAGAGAACGATTTCCCGGGCGCCCCCCTCCACGCAAGCATCGAGATACAACCGCAGTTTGGAGAAGTCGTCGATTGTGCCGTTGACCCAGCTACAGGCCGATGCGCTGTTGGCGATCAGCGAAGAAGACGTCGATGTCGATGCCGATGCTGGCGCCG
>JAPOLW010000289.1 GCA_029976905.1 bacterium
GACTCACCGAACAGGACCCCTGCGCGATCTGCTCGGACCCCCGACGTCGCATCGACGAGATTTGCGTCGTCGAAGAGGCGGCGGACATGATGGCGTTCGAACGCGCTCAGGAATACCGCGGAAGGTACCACGTCCTCGGTGGTGCGCTTTCTCCTCTCGACGGCGTCGGACCGGAGAATCTGCGCTGCGCCGAGCTTGTGGAGAGGGTCCGTCACGAGGAAATCGGAGAGATCATCGTGGCGACGAATCCGAGCGCCGAGGGGGAGGCCACGGCTCATTACCTCGCCCGCATCCTGAAACCGCTCGGCGTTCGGGTGACCCGGATCGCTCGCGGACTGCCGATGGGAGGGGACCTGGAGTACGCCGACATCGTGACTCTGGCCCAGTCCCTCGAGGGTCGGCGGGAGATGTGATCGCGTCCCGCCTCCGACGCGACTCCGGCGGCGTGCTCTCGGGAAGCCGTCGCTCGCCTGGTTGAGGCGATCTGGGAGGGGTGCTACTGGAAGCCCGATTGGCGTGACGACATGGCCGACTCGAAGAACAAGAATCCAGCCCAGGCAAGCCCGGCGCAGCTTCACTTCCGGACGCTTCTGCCTCGGGACCTCGAGATCGATTTCGTCGGCAAACGACGATTCTTTCTGATCCTGTCGACGGTGCTGAACCTCGCCGCAATCCTTCTCTTCTTCGTCCGGCCGCTCAACTACGGAGTCGATTTCACCGGCGGTACGGCCATCCGGGTCCGCTTTTCCCAGCCCACCACGGCGGCCTCCCTGCGCTCGGAACTGGGCACCCTGGAGCTGCGTGATCTGACCGTGCAGGACTTCGGCGAGCAGGGGAGGGAATTCCTCCTCCGCTTCGAGATCAGCGAAGGCGAGGAGATGAGTTCGATCTCCGAGACGCTGGGGACGCTCTTTGCCGAGAGCCGCGGCGGGGAGCAGTCGTTCGAGATTCTCAGCATCGACAGCGTCGGCCCGAAGGTTGGCGCCAACCTCCGCCGTCAGGGCTTTCTGGCAGTCCTCTTCGCAACCGTCTTCATGGGTTTCTACATCACCGTGCGCTTCGAACCGAGCTTCGGCCTGGGAGCGGTGGTGGCCCTGGTGCACGACGTCTTCATCACCGTCGGTGCCCTGATGCTGACCCAATTGAGCTTCGACCTCACGACGCTTGCCGCTCTGCTCACCGTAATCGGGTTCTCCGTCCACGACACGATCATCGTCTCCGATCGCGTGCGCGAGAATCTGCGGCGTAATCCGAAGGCCGAACTCGCGGCCGTCATCAATCGAAGCATCAACGAAACGCTCTCGCGCACCCTGCTCACGACCGGAACGGCGCTCTTTGTTCTCTTTGCGCTCTACTTCCTGGGGGGCAAGGGACTGGAGCCGTTCGCTCTCACGCTCCTGGTCGGGTTCATCACGGGGACGTACTCCTCGATCTACATTGCCGCGCCGGTGGTCCTCTTCTGGTCGCGCCGTTCTCGCCTCGCGAGCTGAGCCGTCGTTCGAATCAGGGACGGACGCGCAGGTCCTCGAGCAGGCGCCGCCACTCATCCGGCAACGCGTGTCGGTGGGCCCCGCGGACCATCCGGTCCCGGTAGGTCCGGCTCGGGAGAAGGTCCTCAGAGATCTTCTCGGAGACGTAGACCTCACAGGTCGCCGTGGCTCCGTCAGAGAGCTCCACCCCGACCTCCCTTCGCGCATAGCCCCCTTCGAAGTGGTCCAGGCGTTCGAGATCGTTCTGGGTGATCTCGTAGACCACGCCCCAGACCAGGGCGTCCGCCTCGCGCGCGACGTTGGCCTTGGCCGTTCCGTCGCGGCCGATCTTGTTGCACCGGAAGCCATACCCGTGCAGGACCGCCTTCCCACGCACGCGCGCGCCCGGAATCCGTTCGGCCATCTGGGCGGAGTCCATGTTGGAGCCGTAGGCGAAGTAGAGGGGCATCGTGCCGCTGCTTGTACGAGATGCCGCCGCCTGGTTCCATCCGATTGCGTCGACGCCCCAACTGGGGCAAGCAGACGACCGGGAGATGAACGCAAGCACGCGAAAGGGGGGCATACGGGCCAGCCTGGCAGGGTCCTGTTCGCCCGGAGAGGGGGCCCGGATCCTGGCCCTTGTGCTCCTGGGGTTCGCGACCGCTTGCGGGGGCCCGGACCTTCCCAAGAAACCGACGCCCGAAGTTCTCACCACGACCTCGAGGACCGCCGATGTGCCGATCTATGGCGAGTGGGTTGGAACGACCCAGGGACTCGTCAACGCGCAGATCCGGCCGAAGGTCCAGGGCTATCTCCTTCGCCAGGTGTACCAGAACGGCGCGTCGGTCACGGAGGGCGAGACTCTTTTCGAGATCGACCCTCGGGAGTTCAAGGCCCAGGTCGAGAGTGCGCAGGGGGAAGTGGGGCGTGCCCAGGCCGCCCTCGATCGCAGCAACCAGAATGTGGCGCGCTATCGTCCTCTCGCCAAGCGTGGCGCCGTGAGCCGCCGGGAACTCGAGGACACGATCCAGGAAGCCAAGGCAAACGAGGCCACCCTGGAATCGGCGCAGGCAAACCTCGAGCAGGCAAAGCTCAATCTGGGATGGACGCAGATCCGGGCGCCGATCTCCGGGCTGGCGGGGATCGCGGTGGCTCAGATCGGGGATTTGGTCGGGCCGCAGAACCTCTTGACCACCGTGTCGACGATCGACCCGATCAAGGTCGATTTTCCGATCAGTGAGCAGCAATATCTGACGTGGCGGCGCAGGCAGATCGAGGACGGGGACGCCGAGCTCAATGGGGTAGCGCAACTCACCTTGTCCGACGGTAGCGTCTACCCCTCGCTTGGCCGGTTCTACGCGCTCGCCCGCGAGGTCGACCCGGAGACCGGCACGATTCTCGTCGAGGCCTCTTTTCCAAACAAAGAGGGGCTTCTTCGCCCGGGTCAATATGGCCGGGTGCGTGTCCAGATCGACCGCATCTCCGATGCGACGGTCGTGCCGCAGCGTGCCCTCAAAGACCTTCAGGGGCAGTACCAGGTGGCCGTCGTCGGGAAGGATGACGTCATCGAGATGCGCAATGTCGAAGTGGGCCCCACCTTCGGTCCCGACTGGGTGATCCGCTCCGGGCTCGAGCCTGGAGAGACGATCGTCGTCCAGGGACTGCAGCGTATCCGGGGGGGCGTCAAGGTGATCGCCCGGCCGGCGCCTTCGCCGACGCCGGCCGGAGAACGAGCACCGTCGGCCCCTCGCACGGGACGCTAGGGCATGTCCCGCTTTTTCGTCGATCGGCCGATCGTGGCCATGGTCATCGCGATTCTGATGACCCTGCTCGGCGTCGTTTCGCTGCCTACCCTGCCGGTTTCACAATACCCCGACATCGCTCCCCCTGAGATCCAACTGCAGGCGACCTACGTGGGCGCCGACGCCCTCACCGTCGAGCAGGCGGTGATGACACCGATCGAGCAGCAGATGAGCGGAGTCGAGGGCATGATCTACATGTACTCGATCAATGCGGCCAACGGGCAGGGCACCCTGCGGGTCGACTTCGAAGTCGGCACCGACTCGAACATCGACCAGGTGCTTGCCCAGATGCGTTACCAGCAGGCCGAGTCGCAATTGCCCGAGTCCGTGCGTAATCAGGGCGTCACCATCAAGAAGTCGACGACGAGCCCCCTGGCTCTCTTCTCGCTCTACTCGCCCAACGGGACGTTCGACGCGACGTTTCTTGCCAACTACGCGTACATCAACATCAACGACCCGATGACGCGGGTCCCCGGCGTGGGGCAGGTCTCGATTCTGGGCGCGGGGCAATATGCGATGCGGTTCTGGGTGGATCCGAGTACGCTCGCCGAACTCGGGATCGCCGTCACCGACGTCATCGACGCTCTCAAGTCGCAGAACACGGTCAACCCGGCCGGCCAGGTGGGCGGCGCTCCGGTGCCGCCAGGACAGGAATTCACCTACAGCGTTCGAGCCCAGGGGCGACTTCTCTCCGCCGAAGAGTTTGGTGACGTCGTCGTCAAGGCAACCGCTGACGGCACTCTTCTGACCATGGCGGATGTCTCGCGCACGGAACTCGGCGCTCAGAACTACAGCATGATCGGACGTCTCGACGGCAAACCCGCCGCCATCGTCGCGATCTATCAGGACCCGGGTTCGAACGCGATCGACACCATGAACCAGGCGAAGGCACTGATGGACCGCCTCGCCCAGCGCTTCCCGGACGATCTGTCGTACACCGTCTCCCTCGACACGACGCAGGCGGTGCGTGAGGGTATGCGCGAAATCATCGTGACCCTCTTCGAGGCGCTCGCGCTGGTGATCCTGGTCGTGTTCATCTTCCTCCAGGGGTGGCGCGCGACGCTGATTCCTCTGCTGGCCGTGCCGGTGGCACTCGTCGGAACCTTTGCCATCTTTCCGCTCCTGGGTTTTTCGATCAACACCCTGTCGCTCTTCGGCCTCGTCCTCGCGATCGGTCTTGTCGTCGACGACGCAATCGTCGTCGTCGAAGCGGTCGAAACACACATCGAAGGCGGCATGAATCCGCGGGAGGCGACGCTTCAGGCCATGGAGGAGGTCACGGGGCCGATCGTCGCGACCTCGCTCATCCTGGCCGCCGTCTTCGTGCCGACCGCCTTCATTCCGGGCATCACCGGACGTCTATACCAACAATTTGCGGTCACGATCGCCGTCTCCGTCCTGCTCTCGAGCTTCAACGCGCTCACCCTGAGCCCAGCGCTTGCCGCACTGCTGTTGCGCCCGAAGGAGGAGGCGCGTGGGCTGCTGGGGCGCTTCTATGGCGGCTTCAATCGATTCTTTGGGCGAGCCACGGACGGGTACGTGCGGTGGTCGGAGATCCTGATCCGCAAGGCGGGCCGTTCGATGGTCTTTCTTCTCTTGATCAGCGGGGTGGCCGTCGTCATCGGCTCGCGTCTGCCTACGGGATTCGTGCCGGAAGAGGACCAGGGCTACCTCTACGGCAACGTGCAGCTTCCCGACGCGTCCTCGCTCGAGCGCACCGACGCGGTTTGCCGCAAGATCGAGGCCATCCTGGCCGAGACCGACGGGGTCGAGAGCTACAATACGGTGGTCGGCTTCAGTCTGTTGAGTCAGGTCAACACGACCTACACCGCAGCCCTGTTCCTGACCCTCGAGCCGTGGAGTGTCCGGGATCCGAAGGGTCGCGAGGCGAAGGTCATCCAGAGAGAGCTCAACGAGCGCTTCGCCCGGGAGATTCCCGAGGCGATCGCCGTCAGCTTCGGTCCGCCCGCGATCCCCGGCGTCGGGACGGCGGGCGGCGTCACCTTCGTCCTCGAGGATATCGCGGGCGCGGGCATGGAGGAACTCGCCGAGAATACGAGGATCTTCATGGAGGCGCTCCGTAAGCGGCCCGAGTTCGCGCGCATCTCGACGACGCTGATCCCCGACACACCGCAGCTCTTCGCGCGAGTGGATCGCGATAAGGTGCTCAAGCAAGGCGTCGTTCTCTCGGACGTCTACCAGACGCTGCAGGCCTACATGGGCGGTATGTTCGTCAATTACTTCAATCGTTTCGGGCGAACCTGGCAGGTCTATCTGCAAGCC
>JAPOLW010000028.1 GCA_029976905.1 bacterium
GAAGCACGGCGTAGCCGCGCGTCGACCGGAAGCACGGCGTAGCCGCGCGTCGACCGGAAGCACGGCGTAGCCGCGCGCGGTCGACCTCGAGGTGAAGCGGGTCGGCTCTCTTGTCGGGGGGAACGTGAGACGCGCTCGGCGAGGTCGCGTGTAGCACTGAAACGATCGGTTGCGCGCGGTCGAAACAGACCGTTTCAGCGTCCTCCCTCCGCTTTTGGCGCATGTCCGTCCAGACAGGCTTTTCCCGGCTCTCCCGGTCGGCACGCGCTTCGCATTGTCGAGGCTCCGTTCGTGCCCGTGCAGCCGCGCGGGCCCTTCGACGGAAAGGAGCAGGCCATGGGGAGGAAGATCACGAGGGCGTGCGCCGCGTTGGCGGCGTGCATCTGCGCTGCGAGCGCAGCGGCTGCACAGACCGGGCTGGCACCGGGCGACCTCGCATTTACAGGATACGATTCGACCGAGACGGATCAATTTTCATTCACGTTGCTGCGGGACGTGGAGGCCGGGACCACGTTGACCTTCACCGATCGCGGATGGCTGGCCTCGGGCGGGTTCCGCGCCGGGGAGGACACCTTCACGGTGGTTTTCGATGCGGGTCACCCCTGTGGGGCAGAGTTCGTCGCGGTGATGTCCCCTCTCGAGGTCCTCGACTCCACGGGTGCACCGGTCGGTGTCACGGAGGGAAGCGGGCTGCGATTGTCGATGACGGGCGATCAGATCTTCGCCTTCCAGGGGGAGGCGCCGACCGATCCGGGCGGCGTGGGACTGCTGGCCGCCCTTCAAATGAATGGGCCGTGGGATGCCGACGCAACGAGTACGAATACCTCGGCGTTTCCCACCGGACTCGTGGGTGGACTCCATGCG
This sequence comes from bacterium, assembly GCA_029976905.1. GTDB lineage: Bacteria > Desulfobacterota > Binatia > UBA12015 > UBA12015 > VGTG01. The sequence continues at coordinate 865 of JAPOLW010000028.1, forward strand.
CCGGCGATCACGCCGGAGACCAACAATGCTCGTTACGACTGTGCCCTGACGTCGGACACGCCCGCGGTGCTGCTTGCGGCCGTGCATGAACCCGCGGGCTGGCTGCGAGACGACGCCGTGCCCTTCGACCTCCTGCAGACCTGCGGCTTCACCTGTTCGGGGGCATGCGTCGCGCCCGAGGTCCCGGTGGTCGAGGGCGTGACGTCCATCTCTTCCGGTGGGGCGACGACCTTGTCGATCGCGTCCGGGTCCCTGGGCGACGCCACCGGGTGGCAGTGGTACGTCGAGGGTTGCGGTGCAACATCGGTCGGCACGGGGCCGGAAATCGTGGTCGCCCCCGGGTCGACCACGGAGTTCTTCGTTCGTGCCGAGGGAGGGTGTGTCGCGCCCGGCCCCTGTGCAGGCGTCACCGTGACCGTCGAAGCGCCGGCGGCCGTGCCCGGGAAGGAGCAGCAGAAGTGCTTGAATACGATGCTCGGCCAGATGGTCGCGGTCCACGCGGTTCAGGGGAACGAGATCGCGAAATGCGCGACGGGCTACGCCCGGGGAAAGAGGGACTCGGCGGCGGACTGCGTGGACGCGGATGCGGACGGTAGGATTGCACGTGCACGCGGGAAGGCTCATGACCTCGCCGCGAAGAAATGCGCCGCGCCGCCCGCATTCGCCTGGGTGGGCCCCGCGGCGGTGGTCGATGCTGCAGTGGATGCATCGACCGGTCTGGTGCGCGATCTCCTGGGACCGGATCTGGATTCGATCCTGGTCCCCGACCGCGAAGCTCGCGCGGCGGCGCGTTGCCAGCGTGCGATTACCCAGGCAGCCCGGCAATGCCTGGATGCACGCCTGAAGGCGGTCGGACGATGTGTGAAGGCCGGTCTCAAGGCGGGAAGGGGCCTGGGACTCGAAGATGTGGCGGCGTGCCTGGACGTCGACCCAGGCGGCCGTGTCGCGGCGGCCTGTGATCGCGTCGACGGCAAGGTCGACGGCTTGCGTCGGAGTATCGACAAGCTGTGCGTGGCGGCCGACCTCGCGCCCTCGACCGTTCTGCCGGGCTGTCCGCTCGCCACCGACGTCGAGACCACGCACGCCTGCGTCGCGGGCGGGAGCGCCTGTCGTGCCTGTCGCGCGGTTTCTTCCGCCACCGGCCTCGGCGATTTCTGCGAGACCTTCGACGACGGCCTCGACAACGGGAGCTGTCCCACCTGAAGGCGTGGGGCGGCCGGGGGCCTCCGGCCGCCCCACACGCCCCGGTGTGCGATTGACTCCGCTGGGTGGCTGCTTCACGATCATCGTCGAAGTCGGGTGGCGTTGGGATGCGGCGCAAGGGCCGGTCCGATCATGACGTGAGGGCCGAGGTGTGACGCAGACGAGCAAGAGAGCGGGAAGGCATCCGGAAGGCGATTCCTTCCTGCGCTCCGCACGAAGGCGCCTCTCCGACCTGCAGCCTCTCTCGTTCCCGCTCCTGCGCGCGTTCGGGCGCGTGTGGTGTTTCCTCATGCACCGCCTGGTGCGCGCGGATCGACGTGGCCCGCTCTTCGAATACGTGAAGCGGGAGCGCCCTTGCATCATCACCTACTGGCATCAGGACTCGATGCCTCTGCTCTTCGAACTCATTCGCTACACGCGCGGGTATCCATGTTCGGCGATGTTGAGCCGTGGCCGCATCGGAGATTTTTCGGCGAATCTGCTCGCTCCCTGGGACTTCCGCTTTGCGCGCGGTTCAAACTCGGGAGGCGGGCAGGAGGCGATCCTGCAACTCACGCAGGATGCGCGGGACGAAGGACGCAGCCTCTTCTGCACCGCCGACGGTTCCCGCGGCCCCGCTCGCGAGGCGCGCTGGGGTGCCATTCAACTCGCGCGCGACACCGGACTCCCGCTCATCCTCGCGCGCGCCTGGGGGACGAACCTCACGGTTTTCGAGAAGACCTGGATGAAGCTCGGCTTCCCCTGGCCGTGGGGCCGCGCCGTCTATCTGAGCGAAGGTCCGATCCGTGTCCCCGCGCACGCCACCGCCGATGAACTCGAGGAGATCCGGTCCGACCTCGAGCGTCGATTGAATCGCATGGCCGAGGCGTCGGTTGCCTACGTCGAGCAGGGACCCGAAGCGGTTGCCGATTGGGGCCCGCCGGTGCAGGCGATGGAGGAGGCGGAGCGGCGGCGTGTCGAGGCGGCCGGAGCACCCGCGATCGGAGCCGTCTGCGAAACCTTCCCGCCCGCTCGTTCCTGAAGGCCGGCCGCGCCCCGTCGGTCGCGGATCCGGAAGAGGCGGAATTCGACGGATCCGAAGGTCTCCTCGGCGACGGGCTCCAGGCGGAAGCGCTTGGCGGCGCGCGCCAGGGCGCGCGCCGTCTCTGGCCGGCGGAGTCGTGGGGAGGCGACGTAGAGGTAGGTGGATTGCGTGTCGAGGCCTGGAGCACGGTCTTCGGGCAGCGTCACGAGTTCGATCCCGTCGCCCAGGAAGGGTTCGGTCCCCGCGGTGATCGTGTAGCACCGCAGCGGACGCGGCTGGCGCGCGAGGTGGGCTTCGAGGAAGCGGTACTCCGCGATTTCGACGGGGCGGTTGTACGGGGAGCGCAGAAACGCCAGCGGATCGTAGGCTCGATACTCCCTCCCCGGGACCAGGAGTACCGCGACGAGCGCACTTGCGGTCATGGCGGTGGCGAGTCGCCGGCGTCGGCCGATCCACCGCGCAAGCATCTGGTCGAGCCAGCCCACGGCCGCGAACACACCACTTGCAGTGAAGAAGGTGATCGCCGGCAGCAGCGGTACGTTGAAACGGAACATGTCGTGCCCGCCACGACGGGCGGCGAAGTAGGGGGAATGGCCGCTTTCGTGGTGATCGCCGAGGTTGACGCCGTGGAGGACGTAGACTGCGGAGTAGACCAGAAGCAGTGCGAGCCAGGTGCCGCATGCCGCGCGATCGGACCGCCAGGAGCCTAGAACGCCGAGTAGGAGAAGGAGAGCGGGAAGTTTCCCCGTCTCGAGACGGCCGCCGATCCAGAAGGAGAGATTGTTCGCGAGGAGGGCTCCCGGGGACAATTCGCTCTTCCACCAATCGTCCGGCCCGCCATGGAAAGCGAGCGTGCCGGGAAGATAGAGTCCGGCGATGAGCACGAAGCAGGCCAGGACGGTGGCCTCGACGGCGGTGATCCGGCGCCCGGCGGGGCGGTAGACGTAGAACGACCCCAGGAGGATCGGCAGCAGGGCGAAGTTTTCGATCCGCGTCGTGAGCGTAGCGAAGAGGCAAACGCCGAAGGTGGCCAGCGTCAGCCCCGCGGGGCGGCGCAGCCACAGGGCGAAGGTGCCGACGGCCGCGATCACGAAAAGGACGGAGACCACCTCGAGTGAACTCGCACCCGAATGCTTGATGTGCAGCGGATGGAGCGCGAGGAGGCCGGCGGCGAGGAATGCCACCCGGCCGTCGACGAGAAAAGCGCGCAGGCTGCCGTAGAGCGCCGGCGCGGCGAGACTCCCAGCGAGCGTCCCGACCACGTAGGTGGTTTGTGCGGAGGTGCCGAGCACCCCGAAGGCGCGCGCGTAGAGGTAGACGAGAAGCGGCGGCTGATTGGAGAGCGAGAAGACGCCCGTCGTTTGGAGGGCGGATGCAGCGCGCATGTAGGCGTACTCGTCGTCGTAGGTATAGTGCGTCCACGTCGGCAGGATGCTGCGCACGGCGAGCGCGCCGAGGAAGAGTCCGAGGGCAGGCGCCATCGCAGAGAGGCGTCCCGAAGAGGCGTCGCCCCGTGTCGGTGGCCCGACCCCGGCAAGCCACGCTACCGCACAGGCCATCCCGAGGATGGACGCGGCGTTCATCAGCCACCACGTCCACGAGGCGGTGAAGGCCCCGGTCGCCTGGAGGAGCAAGGAGGGGGCGAGGTCGGTCGATCCAGGCACCGCCGGGCTCCTTACCGCAGACGCTCAGCCGACGTGCCCGACCAGGAGCTGCGCCGCGTAGACGAGAAGGGCCCCGGACAGAGCGTAGACGATCAACCACCGCGAGCCGCCCGCCTCGTGTGCGGCCGGCAGGAGGCTCGTCGCGCCCAGGTAGAGAAAGACGCCGGCGAACCAGGCCAGAAGCAGGATCCGGACGCCCTGCGAAAGATCGAGAAAAGGTCTGGTCAGCACGCCGGCGAGAGGGGCGAGGGCCGTCATGGCGAGCATGCCCCGGGTCGCGGCATCGCTCTGGCCGGTGCCTCGCATGACTCCGGAGACACTCACACCATCGGCGAATTTGTGAAGCACGACGCCGAACGCGAGACTCCATCCGAGGCCGGTCCCGGCATCGAAAGCCTCGCCGATGGCCAGCCCGTCGATGAAGCTGTGCACCGCGAGTCCGGCGGCGGCCCAGAGGCCCGTCGGATGGCCGTGGCGGTGATGGAGGACATCGAGGGGGGCATCCGTCTGCGCGCTCTCCCGATGCGGAAGGTTCTCGAGAACGTAGAAGACGAAGAAGCCGGTCACGGTTGCAACGAGAAGGGAGTGCGCTTCGAAGCCGCTCCCGCGGGACAACTCCAGGGCCTCGGGCACCAGGGCGAGCAGTGCGGTGCCGATGAGCGCACCGCCGCAGAAGGCGTAGACCGCGCCGCGATGTTCTTCGGTGCGCAGTGCGATCATCCCGCCGCCGAAGGTGATTGCACCGGCGAGCCCGGTGACGAGAAGCCCTTCCATGGTCATTGCCGACCCCCGGTCCCTCGACCGTGGGCTGCCCGGGCACTCAACGGTTTCTCGCCCGTCTTTTCAACCGCGGGGCGGGAGGGCGCAGATCTACTTCCGGTGGGCTGCGATGACGTCCGCGGGGGCCTGCACGAGCTCGATCAGGACGCCTTCGCCGCCGACCGGCGATTGCTCGTTGCCCTTGGGATGGATGAAGCAGACGTCGTGGCCGGCGGCGCCCTTGCGGATCCCGCCCGGGGTGAACCGGACTCCCTGCCCTTCGAGCCACTCCACGGCGACGGCCAGATCATCGACCCAGAGGCCGATGTGGTTCAGGGCCGGATCGTGCACCTTGGGGCGCTTGTCCGGGTCGACAGGTTGCATCAGATCGACCTCGACCTGGAAGGCGCCGGAGCCGGTCACGGCGATGTCCTCGTCGACGTTCTCCTTCTCGCTCCGGAAGTTGCCGTGCAACTCGAGGCCGAGCATGTCGATCCACAGCCGTCGTAGTTTCTGCTTGTCTTCGCTACCGACGGCGATTTGCTGGAGACCAAGGACCGAAAAAGGGCGTTCCGACATGCGCCTACTCTCGCGGATGCCTCCCGGGCACGCAAGGCGCCTGCCGGTGTCCCCGGGGTCCATTCGGGGCGTACCCGTGGTCTGGGTCGTCGAGCGGCGGCAGAGAGGCCTCCTCTCCGCACTCCCTCACATGCTCCCGCCGCACCCTCGCGGCGTCCCCTCTACCAACCGCCCGAACCGGGCTCCCGAGCCCCTTCCACATCCATCCCCCATCCATCCCGGGAGCCAACACCTGGTTTCGCAACTCCGGTGCCAGGAGGGGGCCGGCAGTCGGGAGTCGAGGCCGTGCCGGATTGCCCCGGGAAGCCGAATTCTGACGAGAATGTGTCGGCTGTGGTAAACCTACGCCATGGAGCGAGATCCCGATCGGGCGCCGTGGGTCACGCGCAAGCGCTTCCAGTCGATCGTCGCAGAGGCTTTGGATGCGATTCCTCCTGCGTTCACCGCATACCTGGACAATGTGGCGGTAGTTGTGGAGGACGAGCCCGACACGGAAACCCTGCTCGATCTTGGACTCGATCCGAACTGCGACTCGCTCTACGGCCTCTATCAGGGGACGCCCATCGGGGAGCGAGCCGTGGTCCACGACGCCCTCCCCGACCGGATTGTTATCTACTACCGGCCCCTCGCGGAGGATTTCACCGACGAGTATCACCTACGGAAGGAAATCCGCCGCACCGTCGTGCACGAAGTCGGTCACTTCTTCGGCTTCGACGACGACCGGCTCCAGGAGATGGGATACTGAACTTCTCGATCGAAACCAGGGAAAACGACCTTGCGGACATGGAGGCGACGCCGCTCGATCTGCTCGTGATCGGGGGCGGCATCACCGGGGCGGGAATCGCCCGCGACGCGGCCATGCGCGGCCTGCGGGTCGGCCTCGTCGAGCGTGGCGACTTCGCCTCGGGGACGTCGAGCCGCTCGTCCAAGCTGATCCATGGCGGCCTTCGCTATCTCGCCCAGGGAGACATCGGACTCGTTCTCGAAGCGGCGCGGGAGCGCCGCGCCCTCTCCCACATCGCTCCCCATCTGGCTCTGCCGGCGCGGATGGTCGTCCCGGTCTACGGCCGAACGTCGGCGGGTCTCCTGAAGCTCAAGGCGGGCATGTGGAGCTTCGAGAAGATGGCGAAGGTTCCCGACGAGGAACGGCACGCGATCTGGAAGACCGAAGAACTGCTCGATCGCGTCGACGGCATGCAGACCGCGAACCTCCAGGGCGCGGCCGTCTACACCGAATACATCACCGACGACGCTCGACTCACACTCGAGACCCTCAAGTCGGCCCGGCGCCATGGTGCGTGCCTGGCCAACTACGCCCCGGCGACGCGGATCGAAGAGACACCGCGGGCCACCGCGGCCGCAGGAGGGAGCGCCGCCCTACCCGCTCTGCGCACGCGCGTCCGGGACGAACTCACGGGTCGCGAGCGGGTCTTCGAGGCGGACGTCGTGGTGAACGCGGCCGGTCCCTGGGTGGACGCCGTCCGCCAACTCGGTGGAGATGCGCGCGCGCGCATGCAGCTCACCAAGGGGATCCACCTGGTGCTCGCACGGGATCGTCTGCCGGTGGACGACATCGTCGTGATGCAGACCGAAGATCGCCGCATGGCCTTTGTCGTGCCGCATGGGGACATCGTTTGGATCGGCACGACCGACACCTTCTATCCGCAGCCCGAGGAGCGCCCGGAAATCACGCGGGCGGACGTCGACTATCTTCTCCAGGCGACCAATGCGACCTGGCCCGACGCACGCATCGTCGACGACGACGTACGTGGTGCCTGGGCGGGAGTGCGGCCGCTGGTGGCGCAGGAGGGAAAGTCTCCCTCCGAGATCTCGCGGCGGGACGAAATCCTCGTCGAGCCCAACGGGCTGATCTCGATCGGTGGCGGCAAGTTGACGACCTATCGCCAGATGGCCGAGCGCGTCGTGGATCAGGTCGTCGAGCGGCTCGGACGTCGTGTGGAGGACTGTCGGACGGCAGAGGTTCCCCTGGTCGAGGAGGGAAATCCCGCTCCCATGGATCGCGCCGACATCGACGCACCGGCGATCGAGGATGCCATCGAGAACGAGTGTGCCGTGAGCGTCTGCGACGTGCTCGAACGTCGGGCGCGCGCCAACCTCTTCGCTGCCGACAACGGCCTGGGGCACGCCGAAGCGGTTGCCGAGCGACTCGGACGACGTGCGGGTTGGAGTGATGAACGACGACAGCGCGAAGTGGATACCTATCGTGCGCGTGTCGCAGAAGACGTAGCCTGGCGGGGGAATCCGTGAAGGGACTCGACACACTGGAGAAAGCGCTCCCGGCTGGTCGCCTGCGGCGTGATGCGCAGACCACGCAAGCCCATGCGCACGACTACTGGGCCTTCGAAGCGATCCACGAAGTGGCCGGTCACCCGCCACCGGCGCCGCCAGCAGTGGTCTTTCCGGAGTCCACCGAGGAGGTGGCCACCGTTTTGAAGGTCGCCCACACCGAACGCATTGCGGTCGTCCCCTATGGCCTGGGTTCGGGCGTGTGTGGCGGCGTGCGGCCCGGTGCGGAGGCCCTGGTGGTGGACCTGTCGCGGATGGCCGCGCTGCTCGAGGTCAACGACGAGGCGGCCACCGCCCGCGTGCAGGCGGGACTTCCCGGCGGCGAGTGCGAGCGGCTGCTCGGTGAGCGGGGCTTCACGCTCGGCCATTTCCCCCAGTCGATCGACGTCTCCTCCGTCGGCGGTTGGGTGGCCACGCGTGCCTCGGGACAGCTCTCGACCCGCTACGGGAACATCGAGGACCTCGTACTCGCCCTCGAGGTCGTTCTGCCGGGCGGGCGGATCCTGCGTAGCTTTCCGGCGCCCCGTGCCTCGACGGGTCCGGATCTGTGCGAGATCCTTCTCGGCTCCGAGGGGACCCTCGGGATCGTCACCGAGATCGATTTCAAACTCTCGGCAAAACCGCAGGTGCAAGAAGGCTTCGCGGCGCGTCTGCCCTCGTGGGAGGACGGACTCGAGGTGACGCGCGAGTTGTTGCAGGCGGGGGGGCGTCCGGCGGGTGCTTCGGCTCTACGACGGGATCGAGGCCCAGCGGAACTTCAACGAATGGATCCCGGAACGCGAACCACTTCTCCTCGTGATGAACGAGGGCACCGAGGCGATGCGGGGGGCTCTCGCTCTCGAACGGGATGCGGCGCTGCAGGCCTGCCTGGGCCGCGGCGGCACCGAACTGGGCCCGGCACCCCTGCAGCATTGGCTTTCCCGACGGAATCACGTTCCCTCCTGGGAGGAACTGCTCGGAAACGGCCTCGTCGTCGATACGATCGAGGTGTCGGCGACCTGGGATCGTATCGGCTCCCTTTACGGCGCGGTGACCGAGGCCATCTCGAGTGTCCCCGGGATTCTCATCGCGAGTGGTCACACCTCGCACGCCTATACCTCGGGCGTGAACATCTACTTCACCTTCGTGGGGCAGGCGACCGAGGAGCAGGAACAGGAGCGCATCTACACGCGGTCCTGGGCCGCAGCCATGGAGGCGACGATTACCTGCGGTGGCTCCATCGCCCACCACCACGGCATCGGACGCGTCCGACGCGATTACCTCGCGCGTGAAGTCGGTGAGGTCGGGGTGGACGTCCTGCGCGCGGTGAAGAAGGCCTTCGATCCAAACGGGATCATGAATCCCGGCGTGCAGATCTAGGAGCGTCCGGAACGGGGGCCGTCGGCCCGCCGTGGCCACGGCCCGGCGGTATCGGACGCTCCGGGGATCGCGTCAGAATGCGGGCGCCTGATCGGACTCGACGTGGACCCCGAGGGCTTCGCCGGTGGCGTGGAACCACCGGATCGTGGCTCGCTCGTCCTCGAGAATGGCCTCGAGAAGTGCACGGGTCTCGGCATCTTCCTCGATCTGCGAGATGACTTCCCGGATCGGTGCGACCGCGGTTTCCTCGTCGGGAATCCGCTGGAGGAATTCCGAGATCTTGTCCTTGTCGGAGATCTCGACGGATCCCAGGCGCTCGCGCGCCGCCTCCCGGAACGCGGCGGGAAGGGTCGCCTTGGGTTGGGCACCGAGTTCGCCCAGGCGGGTGGCCAGGATGCGCCCGTGCATGGACTCGCGTTCGCAAACGGCGCGCAGGCCGCCCCGCAGGCAGGGATCTTGGGAGGCTTCGGTCCACAGGGAGAAAAGGACCCCGCCAAACGCTTCCCCGGCCCGGAATTCGTCGAGGAAGTGGATGAGCATTTCCTTCTCGCTGTGGAAGGTCTTGTCCCGGACGTGGTAGGTGCGCGCCGGAGGCACCTCGGGGCTCGCGGCCGGGGCCCGCTCTCCGAGTTGGATCTCGCGCATCTGCTCTTCGAACATTTCGTCCGAAATCAGACCCTTCCGGTAGGCCTTGAGTAGCTGGCGAAGCTCGAATTGTTTTTCGGTATCGGGCATTTTGCGCTCTCCCTGCCTGAACGGATGCTTCTGGGGAACCTCGGGAGTCTTCGGCCGGCCGCGCCTTTTTCTTTATCCGGCGTTCAGGCCGGCCCCTCGACGTCGAGGACGAGTGCCCCGTCACGAACATCTGCCTTCACCCGGCCCCCCTGTTGTAGGCGGCCAAAGAGGATTTCTTCGGCCAGGGGCTTCTTGATCTCGCGTTCGATCAGGCGCGCCATCGGACGTGCCCCAAAGAGCCGGTCGAAGCCTTTTTCGGCGAGGTGTGCATGCGCCGCGTCGGAGAGTTCGAGGTGGACGCCCTTTTGTTCGAGCTGCGCGTGGACTTCGCGCAGGTTCTTGTCGACCACCTTGGCAATCGTGGCCGACTCCAGCATGTCGAAGATGACGATCTGGTCGAGGCGGTTGCGGAATTCCGGGCTGAAGGTGCGGTCGATCGCGTTCTTGGCGTTGCTCGCAGACTCCTTGCCGGTGAATCCGATGGAGGTGGCATTGATTTCCCGCGCGCCTGCGTTGGTCGTCAGGATCAAGACGACGTTGCGGAAGTCGGCCTGGATGCCGTTGTTGTCGGTGAGGGTCGCGTGGTCCATGACCTGGAGCAGGACGTTGAAGAGGTCGGGATGGGCCTTTTCGATCTCGTCGAGGACCACGACGGCGTACGGGTTCTTGCGGACGCCATCGGTGAGCAGGCCACCCTGATCGAAGCCGACATATCCCGGAGGCGCTCCGATGAGTCGCGAGACCGTGTGCTTCTCCATGTACTCGCTCATGTCGAAGCGAAGCAGCTCCACGCCCAGGACTCGCGCGAGTTGGCGGGCGAGCTCGGTCTTTCCAACGCCGGTCGGACCCGCGAAGAGGAAGGACCCGATCGGCCGTTCCTCGTGTCCGAGCCCGGAACGCTGCATCTTGATGACCGAAGCAAGCTGTTCGATCGCATGGTCCTGTCCGAAGATGACCTTGCGCAATTCCGGTTCCAGCTGCTCGAGTTGCTCGCGATCCCGTGTCGACACCGTCTTCTCGGGAATGCGGGCGATGCGGGCCACCATGGCTTCGATCTGCTCGGCGTCGATCTTCCGACGACGTTTGTCGTCGGGCAGGATCCGGTCGGCCGCCCCCGCTTCGTCGATCACGTCGATCGCCTTGTCCGGCAGATGGCGGTCATTGATGTGTTTGGCAGAGAGCTCGGAGGCCGACTCGAGGGCTGCGTCGGTGTATTCGACGTCGTGATGTTCGGCGTAGCGATCGCGCAGTCCCTTGAGAATCTGGGTCGTTTCTTCGACCGACGGCTCGCGAACGTCGATCTTCTGGAAGCGCCGTTCGAGTGCGCGGTCCCGTCCGAAGCTGGCCTTGTACTCGGCATAGGTCGTTGCGCCGATGCAGCGAAGCTCGCCGTTGGCGAGGGCCGGCTTGAGGAGATTGGATGCGTCGATGGTTCCGCCGCTGGTCGCGCCTGCACCCACGATGGTGTGGATCTCATCGATGAAGAGGATGGCGCCGGGTTTCTCCTCCAGAGCGCGGATGACCGCTTTGATGCGCTCCTCGAATTGTCCGCGGAATTTGGTGCCCGCGATCAAGGCGCCCATGTCGAGCGCGTAGATCGTGGAGTCGGCCAGTGCAGCCGGAATGTTACCCTCGTGGATGCGCCGTGCGAGTCCCTCGACGATCGCGGTCTTTCCCACCCCGGGCTCGCCGACGAAGACGGGGTTGTTCTTGCGCCGACGGGCGAGGACGTGAATGGTTCGTTCGAGTTCCTCTTCGCGCCCGACGAGCGGGTCGATCTGACCGGCGGCGGCCTTGGCGCGCAGATCGCTCGTGTAGTTTTCGAGCGGGTCGCGCACCGGCGCCTCTTCCTCGTCCCCGATCCCCAACTCCCCGCCATGCGAGATCTCGTCCCCGCCGTCGGGCCGTGTTCCGCCAACGCTGTTGGGGTCGGCTCCGTGCGAGACCCAGCGCAGGACTTCGAGTCGCGTCAGGCCTTGCTGCTCGAGGAGGAAGACGGCGTGGCAACTCGGTTCGCGAAAGAAGGCAACGAGCACGGCTGGACCGTCGATCTCGTTGCGGTCGGCGTTCAGTGCATGGACGGCGGCGCGCTGTAGGACGCGTTGGATGCCCGGGGTCTCCTGCGGTGTGTAGTCCGTGGTGGGCGGTACGGTTTCGAGACTCTCGGAGAAGAAGGCCTCGAGATCGTGGCGCACCTCGTCGCAATCGACGCTCAGAGTCTCGAACATCCTTTTCACCTGCGGGTTGTCCAGCAGGGCCAGCAGGAGGTGTTCGAGGGTCAGGTATTCGTGGCGTCTCTGGCGGGCTTCGTCGATCGCCTGTCGCAGCGAGGCCTGCAATTCGCTCGTGATCGACGGGGGGGTCATTCTTCGGGCTCCATGGTCGTGAGAAGTGGGAATTCGTTGCTTTCGGCGAGGGCGGTCACGCGGCGGACCTTCGCTTCGGCGATGTCGTGCGGATAGACGCCGGCGACGCCGACCCCGTTGTTGTGCACGTGCAGCATGATCTGGATCGCCTCGCTCTCGCCCCGATGGAAGACCCCCTGCAGGATCCAGACGACGAACTCACGGGTCGTGTAGTCGTCGTTGTGCAGCAGGACCTTGTAGAGCTTTGGGCGCTCGAGCTTCTTTTCGACCCTGGTCTGAATGACGACCGCGGTATCGTCATCTTTTTCCGTCCTCGCCATGAAACGATACGGAAAGCCTAACCGTACTCTGCGGGCCCTGCTAGAGGCGTTTTCGCCGCCTGCGGAGACGGCTCTCCCGCCCGGCCTCCGGGTGCCGCGATGACGCCCCCGACGGCCGGTCTGCTCAGAGTGTGCCCGCGTCCACCATGTGCTCAGCGGCAAGCACGGCGCCTTTGGCGGCACCCATCTTGGTATTGTGGGAGACCAGGATGTAGCGAAGCCCCTGCTCGTCCAGTCGGAGCCGGCCCACGGACGTCGTCATTCCAGCGCCCGCGTTCCGATCGAGGCGCGGCTGCGGCCGGTAGGGGTCGTCGTGGACCGCGATCATGCGCGACGGACACGAGGGCAGACCACGCTGGCAGAATTCCCGCCCGAATCCCTCGAAGGCGGCACGGACGGCGTCGAGGGAGGCTTCCTGCGCGAGGTCGACGTGGACCGCCTCGGTATGTCCCTCGAGGACGTTGGCGCGGGTGCACGTGGCGCGTACTGGAACCGCGTTGGGCTCGAACCCTCCGCTGGAGACCGCGCCCAGGATCTTCCCGGTCTCCAGCGCGACCTTCTCTTCCTCTCCGGGGATGTACGGCATGATGTTGTCCAGGACGTCCATGGCTGCCACACCCGGGGAGCGACCGGCGCCGGATAGCCCCTGCATCGATGTCAGGATGACCCGTTCGAGACCGAAGGCCTCGGCGAGGGGCTTGAGTGTGACGACGAGTCCGACCGTGGTGCAGTTGGGAAGTGGAACGACGAAGCCCTTCCAATCACGCCGCCGGCGTTGTTCGCTGATGATCCCGAGATGGTCGAGATTCACACCGGGCACGATGATCGGGACGTCGGGTTCGTACCGGAAGGCGGACGCGGTCGAGAAGACGGGCCGATGTCGGGCGAGGCGGGGTTCCAACTCCTTGGCGGCATCGCTCTCGATTGCGGTGAAGACCACGTCGACGGTTTCGGGGTCGAAATCGTCCGCGTTCTGGACGGGCAGCCCGAGAACGGCCTCGTCGGGAGTGCTTTCGCAATACCAACGGCTCGAGCCACTACCCGGGTCGCGCAGCGCGTCTGCGTACGAGCGCCCCGCAGAGCGTGCCGATGCCGCGACGGCCGTGATGCGAAACCAGGGGTGTCCGCGCAGGGCCTCGACGAACTGCTGCCCAGCGACGCCTGTCGCCCCAATGACTCCCACCGAGCGTTCTTGATGTGATGCCAAACTATCGTCCTCTCTTCCGGGTTCGTTGCTCGAACGATGCTCGGTTTCGGCGCGGGCATTGTCAACGCCGGACCGCCGGTGTGTCTCCACGATCTTCGACCTCGCCCCTGGCGTTCGGGCGGACGATGTAGGGGAGCACATGAGGGTCGATGCGGGAATTGCCGCGTCCCGGGCCGCAGGCATAGATGGGGCGCATGGCGCTCAAACACGTGGTTCTGGCGGTGGTCGCCGGGGAGCCGGGTCATGGATATGCGATCCACGCGCGGGTGCTCGAGGCGTTGCCGATCGCGCGCCCCTGCGACTCCGCGCGCGTCTACGCGATCCTCGGTGACCTCGAGCGCGCGGGATGGGTCGGCTCCACCCTCGAGGAAGACGGCCGCGGGCGGCATCGCCGGTGTCATCACGCAACCTCCGCCGGATTGCGGGCGCTGCGCCGTTGGATCGCCTCTCCGCGTGCGGGCCGGTCTCTTTTGCGCCGCGCCCTGCTCGTCCAAATGGCCTGGCCAGCGCACGATCCCGATGTCTGGACGCGCGCTCTGGAACGCAAACGCATTCGCCGCAGGGCCATCGGCCTGCTCGAGGACCCCGGACCCGGTCTGGCGAGGTTGGTGCGCCTGCGCGAGAAGCTCCACCTGGATGCGGAGATTGCATCGCTGCAGGCTCTCGACGAAGCGGACCGGCTACCCGCCGGCGGCCGTCTGCGGCGACGCAGGGAATGTGGCCCCCCCTGACGGGTAGGACCCTTGACGGGTGGGACCCCTGACGGGTGGGACCCCGGTCGCGTGCGGGATTCTTCGCCGCCGCCGGTCAGCTTCCGGACTCGGCTGCGGCCTTTTGCTCGGTGCGGCTGGTGGATTCGTGGGTCAGCATTTCGATGAACTTCTCTGCCGCTGGAGAGAAATGCCGCCCTTCCTTATGGATCACTCCCAACTGGCGCGCGAAGGTCTCGTCGCTGAAGGGAATGGCGACCAGGGATTTGTTGCGCACCTCGGGGCCTACCGCCGGCTCCGGGGCGATCGAGACCCCGGTCCCGACCTCGACGATGCGCTTGATCACCTCGATGTTGTCGACCTCGGCCACGTATTGCACCCGCACGTTGTGTTTCTGGAAGGCGCGTTCGATCGCCTTGTGGGTCGGGATGTCCTTTTCGAAGCCGACGAAGTTCATCCCGTCGAGCTTTCGGATGGTGACCGAC
>JAPOLW010000290.1 GCA_029976905.1 bacterium
GAGCGTCACGCCGACGACTTCTCATCCGACGAGTTGGACGGAGAACTCGGCCAGAAGACACTCGTGACGATCGCAGGCGGAGGCGGGGGTGCCGGATACGTCTACATCGGCGCGTGGGCCGCCCTGCAGGACGCCGGCTTCGTTCCCGGGTACGTGATCGGCTCGTCGATGGGGGCCGTGCTGGGACTTTTCCGCGCTCTCCGCCGAGACGGCGATTTCGATCAATACCTCGACCTGGCCAAGAGCCTGCGCGCGCGATCCGCCGAGATCTTCCGCTTCGTGAGCCTACGCACGCGCTATGGGCTGCCCGGGATCATGCGCCTCTACCTCCACGCCACCATTGGGGATGCGTTCCACCACCTCGGTGGACCCGAGATGCTGTTGTCGGATCTCGAGATCCCGTACGAGTCGGTCGTCGCAGGAGTCCGGCGCGGCGGGCTCGTCGATTCGCCCGAGGAAGAAGCTCGTTCCCACCATCTGCCGGTCGGCAAGCGACCCGGCCCTCTGCAACTGCGTGCCCAGATCGGAGCACAGCTCGTCCGGCTCGTCGGATTCATCAACCCACGCGCCGTCAAAGAGGTCGTCATCGGCGGTGATGCACTCACTCGCCCGTTCAACGCGGTCGACGCCGCCGGATTCTCCGCTGCCATCCCGGGCATCCTGCACTACGACATCGCCCGCGACGATCCGCACATGGACGGCATCTTGACCCGGCTCATGGAGCGCGAGGAGGTCACCGCCCTGGTCGATGGCGGCGCCGCCAACAACGTGCCCGCGCGCACCGCCTGGCTCCAGGTGCAACGCGGCAAGATCGGGACGCGCAACTGCTACTACCTCGCCTTCGACTGCTTCTACCCGCAGTACGGCCCCGGGCACATCTGGCTGCGGCCGCTCACCCGGCTGATCTCCTACCAGGTTGCGTTGAACGCGCGTCATGCACAGCGGCGGATCGAGATGTATCCGACGCTTTCTCCGGTGAACCTCCTCCCGACCGCCGACGAGATCGACCGGGCCGTCGGTTGGGGGCGGACCCAACTCGAAGGTGATCTCCCCTACGTCCGGAAGTTTCTCGAACGCGTCCGCTGGATTCCCTGACCCGCCACCCGTTCGCGATCAGGACCACGGCACCCGCGAGACGCGATCGAGATCCGCGTCGGCGCAAAGATCCCGTCCGGGCGACAGGAAGACCGGCTCGCCGAGACCATCGAAGAAATCGTCGAGTGGGTCGCTCAGCAGAAGTTCGGCGACCAGCGCGGCGCGTGGCGCCACCGGCGGCGCGGCCAATCGTCGGTCCACGGCCCACCCGATCTCGTAGTCGCGACAATCCGAGCTTTCCTCGACCCGCGCCCGGGCGAATCCGACACGACGATCGAGGCCAAAATGGAATCGAAGCATGGTCTCCTCGAACAACATCGCAAAGTCCTCCAGCGGAGCACTGTAGCCATACGGATCACTCGCCCCGTCGGGCTCGAACGCGAGGCCGGCGGCACGGGCATCGAGGGTACGCTCCGCCA
This sequence comes from bacterium, assembly GCA_029976905.1. Lineage (GTDB taxonomy): Bacteria > Desulfobacterota > Binatia > UBA12015 > UBA12015 > VGTG01. The sequence goes on from JAPOLW010000290.1 coordinate 1,515, forward strand.
CCGTCGGCGTCTCGCCTCGATACAGGACACCCGCGAGCGAGGACCAGACCGGCGACGCAAGAGGCCATCGCGCGATGAGCCGGCGCGAAAGGCGACGGTCCTCCAGGCGCTCGGTCGCCTCCAGGAAGGTCTCTCCGGTGTTCAGGGAGGCGACGGCATCGGGCGGAAGGAAATCGTTTGCGTGGGCGCTCTCGTGAAAGAGAAGAGCCGAGACCGCAAGGACGCGCCCGTCGAGGGTCCGCTCGCCATCCACCGCACCAAACGTCGGCCGCCGGCCGTCGCGAAGATAGGTGGAGTAGGGAAAGAAGGAGAGGCCCGACCCAAAGCCGGAGCGATAATCCGCTCGGTCGACGATGGTCGCCTCCTCCCCGGCCGTCAGCCAGAGGTGGCGCGGATCGATGTAGATCGCTCCCGTGAGCGACCAGTAGAACGACGGACGCACGTCGTCGTCGATCACGATGGCCGTCGTCGCTCCGAGAAGTTCCAGAAGGTCGGCCGGTGCCCGCCGAAGGATCTCCTCGAAACGCAGGCCCATCCATTCGTGGGAGACGACCACGCGCTCCAGGACCGCGCCGATCTCCACTGCGGAGCCCGCTTGGGACAGAGGCGGCAGTCGACCCACCGTGCACGAGGTGGGCGCGCGGCGCGGATCTGCGCACGTCACGATCGAATCCGCCCACGGGGAATCCGGCCGATAGGCGAACGCGTCCGACAGATCGGGCGTACGACCACCGGGCCCCTCGGGTGCGCTCCCATCGCCGCCGCAGGCGGCCAGCGCGACCAGCAAGGTGACCAGCGCCCCTCGTACGTCCTTGCGCATGCCCCTACCCTACGCCCCTCCGAGGGCAGGAGCACGCGCCTTTCGCCCTCCCGCGTCCCGGAGGCCGCGCGGCAAGGTTGCGCCCCGGCGGCTGGTGCCGTTGAACGTGGGCATGAAGGCACTGGTCTACCACGGCCCCAAGGACATCCGCTGCGACGACGTCGCCAACCCCGATCCCGCCTCGACCGACGGCGCGGTCGTTCGCATCACGCACGCGGGAATCTGCGGCAGCGACCTCCACATCTACGAGGGACACGGGTGGGCCGAGCCGGGCTTCACGACCGGTCACGAAGCGGTCGGCGAAATCGTCGAGACCGGCTCGGGCGTGCGCCGCTTTCGCTCCGGTGACCGGGTCCTGGTCTCGGGCGCCGCGGCCTGCGCAACCTGCCTCCCCTGCGGTCAGGGCCGCATCGATCTCTGCACGTCGGGCGGCGCGAGCGTCTTCGGCATCGGCCTGGGACTCTCCGGATCGCAATCCGAGGCGATCGGTGTCCCCGCCGCCGATCGCACCCTGGCCGCGATCCCCGAAGGCATGACCGAGGAGCAGGCACTCATGCTCACCGATAACCTTCCCACCGGTTGGTTCGGAGCACGACGCGCCGACATCCAACCCGGTGCGACGGTCGCGGTGATCGGCCTCGGGCCGGTCGGCCAGCACGCAGTGGAATCGGCTCTGGTGCAGGGAGCGGCCCGGGTCCTCGCCCTCGATCCGGTTGCCGAGCGACGGACCGCGGCTGCAGCCGTGGGCGCGGAACCCATCGAGATCGACGAACATACTTCCGCCCGTGTCGCCGAGGCGACCGGGGGCCGGGGCGTCGACGCGGTCATCGAGGCAGTGGGCCGTCTCGACGCCATCCGACTGGCGCTCGAGGTCGCCGGGCCCGGAGCGACGATTTCGATCGTGGGCGTGCCCGAGAGCGCCGACCTCTCGGTCCCCGCCGTCCTGCTCCAGGCCCGCAATCAGACCCTCCGCCTGAGTCTCTGCCCGGTGCAATCCACGTGGCCAGCACTCGTCCCGCTCGTCGTCAGCGGGCGCCTGCATCCGGAGCGCGTCATCACCACCCGCCTGACACTCGATCGCGGAAGCGAAGCCTACGCACGCTTCCACGACCGCCGCGAAGGCATCTTGAAGGTCGTTCTCCATCCGTGAGTGCCCACACCGACAAAGAGGCTCTGCTCGACGAATTGCGCGAGCGGCTGCGCGCACGGCTGCGGGCGCTGACCGACTCCCAGGCCACCTCGCAGGAGGGAGCGACCCACGCCGAAATGCGTGCGGAAGATCCCAAGGACATGCGGTCCACGGAGGCATCGTATCTGGCCCGCGGTCTGGCCGAACGCGTCGCGCAACTCCGCGCCGCTCTCGTTCGACTCGAGGGGTTCGCGCCCGCCCCCTTCCCCGAGGAGGCTGCCATCGGCATCGGCGCCCTGGTCTCGCTCGAAGACGATCTCGGCAACGAAATCGTCCACTTTCTCGTACCCGTCGCAGCCGGCGAGAAACTCGGCGATCCCGCGTCCCCGATCGTGAGCGTCTCGCCCGAATCGCCGCTGGGACAGGAACTCATCGGCCGACGGGTGGACGAGTCCTTCGAGTTCGAACTCCCCCGCGGCCGCGTCGAGGCGACGATCCTGGCGGTACGCTGAAGCCCTCCGCAACCGACCCACCGCCCGAAGGATGCAGGCGGCTCCGCACCGACCCACCGCCCGAAGGATGCAGGCGGCCCCGCACCGACGCTGCCGCGTCGCCGTCGTCCCGGCGCGCCACGGGTGGGCCCGTCCTCGCCGCCCGGCGCGTGGTCTTCCACCGGCCCGAATGCTAGCGCACCGGGGGCGATGAGCGATTCCGTCGAAGAGCAATTGCAGGCCTTGAACGAGCGCGTCGCGCGCGTCGAAGACGAGTTGGCGATCCACCGACTGATCGTGCGGTACGGCCTTGCCGTCGATGCGGGCGAGGCCGAAGCGGCGATGGATCTCTTCACCCGGGACAGCCTCTACGAGATCCAGGCGGCTGGCTCGGGCGACGATGTCTCCCAAACGCTCGTGCTACGCGGCCGTGCGGCGGTCGGAGAGATGGTGCGCTCCGAAGATCACCAGAAATTGCTTCCAAACGCGGCCCATACCATCGGACCGGCGGTCGTCCACGTCGACGGGGACACCGCGACGGCAACCGGATATACCCGGATCTACCTCCGCGACGGCGACGCTTTCAACATGCTGCGCATGGCCGTGAACCATTGGGAACTCGTGAAGCGGGACGGCCGCTGGTGGGTCCATCGGAGATACTCGCAGATCCTGGGAGACAAGGATGCCCAGGATCTCATGCGCCGGGTCCTCGAAAAGCCTCCGGGCTGACCGAGGACGGGGAGGCGCTCGACGCATTCGCTTCTTCGTCTGGACGCCCCCACCCCAACGCTGCGAGGATCGCCCGTCGGCGCGAACGACGTTGGCTCAGCCCACCGCGGCGCGCAGTTCGGCGTAGCGGTCGAGCAGCGGCAGGACCTCACTGCGTGGCGCGGGCGGCAAAGCAAAAACCGCCCGGGAGACTCCATCGTCCCGACAGCGCGCCAGGGGATCGTGTCGGGTGGGGGCCCCGAAAACCGAGACGGGCAACTCTTCGCGCCCGGCCTCGCGGCACATCGTCTGAAAGGCTCGCACCTGCTCACCGAGTACCCGACCCGGGTTGATCGGCACCCATCCGTCGCCGTACCGCACGGCGCGCCGGGCTCCATGCGGGAAGGCCCCGGCGACGATCACCGGCGGATGCGGCTTCTGGACCGGCTTGGGCCAGGCATGAATCGGGTCGAATCCAACCAGGTCGCCGTGATACTCGGCTTCGCTCTTCTCCCAGATCACCTTCATCGCTTCGATCCGCTCCCGCATGAGCTTCCAGCGACCGCGGAAATCGGTCGTGCCGTGGTTCGCGGCTTCCTCGACGTTCCACCCACCGCCCACCCCGAAGAGGAAGCGACCGTTCGACACCCGATCCAGGCTTGCGACGCTCTTGGCCGTCTGGATCGGGTCGCGCTGCGGCACGAGACAGATACCGGTCGCCACCTTGAGTCGTTCCGTCACCGCGGCGGCCGCCGAAGCGGCCGAGACCTCGGCAGCGATCGCCGCGACGTCCAGAACCGGGTTGAGCTTCAAAAAGGCATCGGAGGCAGCCTCGGCAGCGAGTGCGATTCCGGCCGCTGTGCCGGAGGCCACGGCG
>JAPOLW010000291.1 GCA_029976905.1 bacterium
CCTACGGGAGGAGCCACCCGCTCGGCGACCAAGGCCGATGTCGGGGAGGCCACTGGCGAGCCGGCCGTCTCCAGAGGGCCCCGTGGCGCGACGCCAAGGCGGCATCCCGCGCAGAGCGCAAGCGCCAGCACCGCCCGAACCCCTATCCCCCGATGGAAGCTCATTCTCCCCAAAACCGCCGGCCAGAGGCTCGAGGGAGGTCCGGACAAACGGGAGGAGGCTCGAGCGGGCCCCCCGGCCCACATCGGGGCCGGGCACGCGAATTCCCGCAAGGTCGCGAACGAACCCATGATTGTCAAGTTCCCGGGCCTCGCCGCGGGGATTTCCGGAGGGCTTCCAAGGCCGGGCGAGTGGCGCCGCGTTGCCCCAGGGTCTCGCCTCGACTAGCCACATGGGTATGGGCATTCGCTCGAAATTACGTTCGACCATGGTCGTCCCGGTCGCGGTTCTGCTGACCTCCTGCGCGGGCGAGGGACCGGAAGGCACCGCGGAGCAGACCTGGTTCGACCAGATCCAGAATGATGTCTTCGATCAGGGCTGCGTCTCGGGGGCCTGTCATGACTCTGCGGTCCGGGCCGGCGGCCTCTCGCTGGCGGCGGGGGAGTCCTACGACGAACTGGTGGACGTGGGGTCGACCAACCCCGCAGCGCGGGCGGCTGGACTGCTCCGCGTGGAGCCATTCTCGGCCTCCACGTCCTTCCTGGTCGCCAAGATCCGCGGCAACCTGATGGAGGGCGAGGGGTCGCAAATGCCTCTGGGCTCGTCGCCCCTCTCCGAGGCACAGATCCTCAATGTCGAGGCCTGGGTCGACGCCGGCGCCTCGCGCGACGCCCCTCCCCCGACCGCCGGGATCCCCCCCTCCGGCACCGGTGGGCCCTCCTACGCCCAGGTGCAGCGAGAGGTGTTCGATTCGGGCTGCGTGGCGGGCCCCTGCCACAACGACGCAACCCGCGCGGCCGGCCTCTCCCTCTCCGCAAGATCGAGCTACGAGGCGATCGTCGGCGTCGAGCCCGCCAATGCCAACGCACGTTCCGACGGCCTTCTGTTGGTTGCACCCCGAGCCCCGGAGAGGAGCTTCCTGCTGAACAAGCTCACTGGAGAGCTCGCTCCCGGCGACGGTGGCCGCATGCCTCTTGCCGGAACACCGCTGCCCGACGCTGCGATCGCTCTCCTCCGCGCGTGGATCGTGGCCGGCGCGAGGCCCTGAACCAGCAGACCGCCGGGATCGGATTTCTCACGCCCCCGCGCCCGCCGACCCAGGAATTGCGCCCGCAAGCGCGCCGACCCGCAGCCATCCGACCTCCTGCGCTTGACGTACCCTCGGCCCTTCGGGAACCTCTTGGCGTGGCATACGGCACCGAGGTGTCGGAGCGCACCTCGCCTCCCGACGATTCCAGAGCTCTCCTTGCCTCCGTCGGGAGACGCGTCCCTCCAGACCGGTCCGCGATCCGACCATCCCCAGAGGCCCGGGGCCGGGGACTGCCCGACGCGAACCGTCGGCGGACGAGCGCGCGGATCGCCGGGCGCCTGCTGTCGCGGGAGTTCGTGACGCGCCGGCGCCTGCTGCCGCGGGAGTCCGTGACGGGCTGGCGCCTGCTGCCGCGGGAGTCCGTGACGGGCCGGCGCCTGCTGTCCCGGGGGCTCCTCCTGGCTCTGCTCCTGCTTCCTACGACGCCCGGCGCCCAACCGATGCCGCCGCAGGGCGGGCCCGCCACCGCCGTCGACGTCCTCCCCTTCCGGATTCTCTACGGCAACCCCGGGACCGTCCCGGCCGGGGAAACCGCCTGCTACCTCTGGAACGAGGGAGGCCGATTGCACCTTCGGATCGTCTCCGACGAGGCCCCGCACGAGGTATCCGGCGAACTCCGGGTCGCGCCCGACGGACTCCTCAAGGACGTTTCGGTGGAGCCGGGCCGCATCCGCGTCCGCCAACCCCTGCCCGCCCTGCTGCAATTCGATCTGCGCACGAGTGAACCGGTCGAGGAACTCTCGGTCGTCCTGGCCGGCGACGTCGACATCCTGAGCGTCGATCTGCAACTGGACGGAAGGCGGGTCCCCGATGCTCTGCGCATCGGGGAGCGTCAGGAACGGCCGGTAGGCCTGCCCGCCGACCTGGCGCTGACCGGCGCGCGCTCCGATTGGATCGAGCGCTTCGGCTTCAACTGACCTCCGGATCGACGCTCCGCGCCGCCAGCGAACCCCAGGCGGCGCGCCGGGCCGCGGATTCCGCAAAGTAGGTGAGGATCAGGCCCGCGCCAGCGCGGTGGATGGCCGTCAACGTTTCGTCCACGACCCGTTCCTCTTCGATCCAGCCGCGCTCCGCCGCCGCCTTGATCATCGCGTATTCCCCACTGACCTGATAGGCCGCGACGGGCACGTGGCAGGCCTCCCGGACGCGGGCGAGAACATCGAGATTGGGAAGCGCCGGCTTCACCATTACGAGATCGGCGCCCTCGGCGAGATCCTGCTCCAATTCGCGGAGCGCCTCCCGGCCGTTGGCCGGGTCCATCTGGTAGCTTTTGCGATCGCCAAAGCTCGGTGTGGACTCCGCCGCATCACGAAAGGGACCGTAGAAGCCAGAGGCGTATTTCACCGCGTAGGAAAGAATCGGGACGCGCTCGTGGCCGGCCTCGTCGAGCGCGCGACGAATGGCTCCGACCCGTCCGTCCATCATGTCGGACGGAGCCACGATGTCCGCTCCCGCGCGGGCGTGGGAGACCGCTTCGCGCGCCAGCAGCTCGAGCGTCGGATCGTTCTCGACTTCCTCCCCGCTCAAGACGCCGCAGTGGCCGTGGTCGGTGTATTCGCAGAGGCAGACGTCGGTGATCAGGGTCAGGTCGGGAAGATCCGCCCGCAGCCGTTCCAGGGCCTGCTGCACGACCCCCTCGTCCCGCCAGGCCTCGGTCCCCGAGGCATCCTTCGTCTCGGGAATCCCGAAGAGGATCACGCTGCGAACGCCCGCCTCGTAGGCGCGTGCCGCCTCCTCGCTGACGCGGTCGACCGACCACCGCCGGACCCCGGGCATCGACGCCACCTCCTGCGCCTGACCGCGCCCCGGCACGACGAAGAGGGGCAGGACGAGTGACGCAGGATGAAGACGGGTCTCGCGCACGATGGATCGCAGACGTTCGGTGGCACGCAGGCGGCGGGGACGGACCATGGGGAATTCTCCCGGCATCAGAGTTCCTCCTTGCGCAGAGCGCGCGCGATGGCACCCGAGAGTGCCGAGATCGTGTACGAATCCGGCACGATGTCGACGCGGACGCCCGCGGCGCGTGCCGTCTGCTCGGTGATGGGTCCGATGCAGGCAATGCGGGCGGCCTCGAGAAATTCCCGTCCACGATCGGGGCGCAGACGATCGAGCAATTCGAGGAAATGCGTCACCGTGCTCGAACTCGTGAACGTGACACAATCGACCGGCCCGCTGGTCAGGATCTCTTCGAGACGGGTTTCACTCGAAGTGGGGATCACGCTTTCGTAGGTGTTGATCTCGTCCACCCGGGCGCCCCGCTCGCGCAACGACTGCGGAAGGATTCCACGCGCACCAAGCGCCCGCGGCAACAAGATACGCGCTCCGCGCACCGATGCCTCCGGCAACGCCTCCAGAAGGCCTTCGGCCCGAAAATCGTCCGGAATGACATCCGGCTCGAGATGGAGGCGACGCACCGCGCGACCGGTCTCGGTTCCGATCACGCCGATCTGGCAAGCGCCCAAGGCGCGGAGATCACGCCCTTCGGCCCGCAGGCGCTCGAAGAAGATCTCCACTCCATTGACGCTCGTGAACAACACCCACTCGTAGGACTCCAACGCCGCGATGGCGCCCCCGAGTTCCCGGAGTCCCTCGGGGCGTTGCCGGACTTCGATCGCCGGGCACTCGAGGACATCGGCGCCGCTCTCGCGCAGGAGCGTCGAAAAGCCCTCGGCCTGGGCCTCGGCGCGGGTCACCAGCACCCGTCGGCCGCTGAGTGGTCGCCTCTCGAACCAGGCGAGTTTCGACCGAAGGCGTACGACTTCCCCGACGACGACGGTGACCGGCGGCCGCACTCGTCCGGCCTCCACCTGGTCGGCGAGATCCCCGACGGTCCCCTCGAGGACCTCCTGCCAGGGCCTCGACCCCCATCGGATGGCAGCCGCCGGCGTCTGGGGCGCAAGCCCGGCCGCCATCAGGCGGTCCAGGTTCTGGCGCATCCGCGTCACTCCCATGAGCAGAACGAGGGTGTTCCCGGCCGTGGCCACCTTCTTCCAGTCGAAGCGTGGCCCCGCCCGGCCCTCGGCGTCGTGCCCGGTGAGGACCGTGACCCCCGAAACCCAGTCGCGGTGGGTGAGCGGAATTCCTGCAAACGCAGGAACCGCAAATGCGGCGGTCACCCCCGGCACGATCTCGAACGGAATGCCCGCGGCGAAGAGGGTCTCCGCTTCTTCGGCTCCGCGGGCAAAGACCATGGGGTCGCCGCCCTTGAGACGTACCACGGTACGACCCTGCATCGCGTGCTCCACGAGCAACTCGTTGATCGCCTGCTGGTCGAGTGGATGTGGCCCGGCGCCGTGTTTTCCGCCAAAGACCCGGATCGCACCGGGGGGTGCGTGCGCGAGCAGATCGGCGTTGGCCAGGTAGTCATAGATCACGACGTCGGCCCGGGCCAGGCATTCGCGCCCTCGCAAGGTGAGACATCCCGGATCGCCCGGGCCGGCACCCACCAGATAGACGAATCCCACAGCCATCGCGTAGGACCTATCGCCGACCCCGGGACCTCGCAACCGCGAGGTCTCCGTGACAGGGCACCCCGGCGCACGGTAGCGTCTGGGAATGCTCGATCGAATCTGGACAGCGTGCGTGCTCGCGCTGATCGCGGCGTCGGCTGGGTGGGCACAGGACGATCCCCGGGGAGTCCGTCCCGGACGCCCGGTCGAAATCCGCGGCGAAGTCGTCGAGGTCGGATGCTTCCTGCGCGACGGCATGCGCGGCGAAAGCCACAAGTCCTGCGCACTCGCCTGCCTGAAGAACGGCGGCCAACTGGGCATCGTGGAGGATGGCACCGGCCGCCTGTTCGCCCTTGCCGGTGCCCATCCCGGAAGCGACCCAAGCGCCGGTGTGCGCGAGCAGATCGCCGCCCATGTCGCCGCGCGCGGTCGGCTCTACGAGAAGGCAGGATCGCGCATCCTCGTCCTCGAGACGGTCGAACGACTCGACCCCTGAGACGCCACAAGACCGTCCTGCGCCGTCGATCCGCCCCGGTTTTTCCTCACCACGCAGCATCGACCCGGTGCGCAGCTCAGTGATCGGCAGCGACCTGACGTTCGACTTCGTCGAGGATCTCCCGGGCCCCCTGCGACAGCAAGCGACGAGCCAGTTCCACGCCTGCGCTCTGCGGCTCCCCCACGACGCGGTCCCGGAGGATCGTCGTCCCGTCGAGGTTCGCGACCAGCCCGTCGAGCACGACACGACCTTCGCCTCCGTCGCGGGCAAGGGCTGCCACCGGAACGACGCAAGACGCCTGCAGCTCGCGCAAAAATGCTCGCTCGGCGGCGCAGG